>JAJRRE010000342.1 GCA_024279745.1 Alphaproteobacteria bacterium | reverse complement strand
GCCCGCACATTGGGCCCGAACAAGATCGCCGCCAAAGGCCCGCGCCGCCCAACCGACCTTGATGTGCTGGAAGCTTTTATCGACCTTGACGGAATGCCCGATCTGCTGCCGGGAATGCGCGTCGATGTTTATTTTCTGTCGGATAAAGCCGCGAGTAAGGCCGTGAGTAAATCTGTCAACAAAGACGGTAATGCTACGGACGCCAAGGCGACAAATTAGAGCGGCACCATTGCGGCGCACTACCATTGAATAAAAAAAAGGCGCACCCAGTTGGATGCGCCTTTTGTTGTTCTAGAATGTTAGGTAGACGAAGACATTCGTTTGTTAGGCCGCATCACCGCGCGCGGCAGCGTCGATATGCTGAACCAGCTCCGGTGCTATATCCAGCTCGTCGGCCAATGCGGCCAAGAATTGCTGTTCGCTGGCGCTGTCGAAATCAATCGCCATGCGCGCGGCCGTGAACAGCTGGATCGCCTCGCCTTCAGTTGAGACCGCTGACACCAGATCTTCGATTGATGCAGGATTATTCAACTCGCCTTGAATGAATTCGCGGGCGCTGTCTTCCATGCCGGCCTGCTCTAATGAGCCAAATATTTTAGCCTGCTCGCTTTGGTCAATTCGCCCATCTGCGGCGGCGGCGGCGATCATGCCGCGAATATAAAGAACAGCCGCATCATTGGTGACCGCGTCGGGTTCAAAGCCGGTTCCCTCAGGCGCCGCACCGGTGCTGGAGCGCGCTGTATCAACTAGCGGTTTGCCAGCTTGATGGTTTTGGTAAGCTTTATAAGCCAGCCCGCCAATCAGCACCAATCCGCCAAGCTTGGCAGCGTCCACCGCCAGCCCGCGTCCGGTCTGTGTCCCCAGAACCAGAGCGCCAAGACCGCCCGCCAAAGCGCCGGCAGCGCCCTTATTATTGGCAATCAGGTCTTTCAGCTGACCCATCAGATCATCGGCTGAGCGTCCGCCGGTCATGTTTTCCAGCGCATCGCCGGCTCCGGTTGCATCGGAAATGCGTCCGGCACCGTCCTTGGCGCCATCGGTTGCCTGCGCCAACACCTGGCCCAGTATGTCCATGATGCCACCGCCGCTACTGCCGCTGTCACTTGCGCCGCCAGTTGAACTGCCACCGCCGCTACTGCCGCTGTCACTTGCGCCGCCAGTTGAACTGCCAGCACTGCCGCCGCCCTGCTGTTGCAGCTTGCCGAGCAAATCACCCAGGCCGCCGCTTGCAGACCCTGAAGATCCTTGCGATGAAGCTCCACCCTGGCCGCCGCCAAGCTGGCCCAACAGATCACCAAGGCCACCTAAACCGCCAGCGCCTGACCCACTTGCACCTTGGCCGCCCTGCGCGCCCTGGTCGCCGGTGAATTGGCGCAGCATGTCACTTAGACCGCCCAAACCACCATCACCGCCGCCACTTTGTCCCGGTTGCGCTGCGGCCCCTTGCTGACCACCTGCTAACTGGCCGAGCAGATCGCCAAGCCCGCCAAGGCCCGCATGTTGCTGGGTGCCGCCGCCAACGATCTGGCCGAGAAGTTTTCTTGCGTCAAACATGGCTGTTATTAATCCTTCATATCACGGGAGAGGTGGGGGAATTACTGATCGGAGGATAGAAGGCGCAACTGCACCGCGCAACAAAAAGACAGTTAATCAAAGAGTTAAACTGTTTATTTGGTTAGCGCTAAACCAACAGCGAGAACGCAATACATCTCAATTTAAGCTGCGGGCTGTAAACGGGCTATCGAGGGAGAACGCCGGAATTTCGACGTTGAATATTTCGCCATTGTCCTTCGACATCTGATAACTACCCAGCATAATGCCAGATGAGGTGTTAAGCGGACAACCGGATGTGTAACTGAAGCTGTCGCCTGGCTCCAAGGTCGGTGTTTCGCCTACAACACCGGTACCGCGCACTTCTTCCGTCTGGCCATTTGCATCGGTTATGCTCCAAAAACGCGAGCGCAACCGGACGGTCTCCGATCCATCATTGAATATTTCAACCGTATAGGCCCAGAAGTAATGGCTCTCATCCGGCGAGGACTGATCCTCCAAATAATCCGGCGTGACCCGTACCCGGATGCTCTTGGTTACAGATTCGTACATTGTCTTGTCTTTACAGCTTGTTCTAACAAATTACCCACGCGCCAAGACTATCACGCTTGGGCCGCTGCGTTCAATGCTTGGTCCATATCCGCAAACAAATCCTCAGACGCTTCCAGACCGACGGAAAGGCGCAGTAAACCGTCACTTATGCCTAATTCCTCGCGCACGTCGGCCTTCAGGCGGCTATGCGTTGTTGTCGCAGGGTGAGTGATCAGGCTTTTGGTATCGCCCAGATTATTGGAAATCTTGATAATTTGCAGCGCATTGAGAAAAGCAAAAGCCGCCGCCTTACCGCCCTTAAGCTCAAAGGCTATGATCTGACCGCCGCCGCTCATCTGCTTCTTGGCCAGCGCCGCCTGGGGATGATCTTCGCGCCCACAATAAAGCACTCTGGCAATTTCGCCATGGGCCGCCAATTGGTCGGCCAGCACCGCTGCACTGGCGCATTGCGCGTTCACCCGAACCGATAATGTCTCTAACCCCTTCAGCATGACCCAGGCGTTGAATGGGCTGAGCGACGGGCCGGTATGCTTCAAGAACGGGTGCAGGTGATCATCGACATAGGCTTTTGAGCCGAGCACGATGCCGCCCAGACAGCGGCCCTGGCCGTCGATGTGTTTGGTCGCCGAATAAACCACCACATCGGCGCCCAATGCCATGGGCCGTTGCAGCATCGGCGTCGCGAATACATTGTCGACAATGACTGTGGCGCCAACCGCATGGGCGAGCTTTGAGACGGCTTCGATATCGACCAGATCAAGCGTTGGATTGCTCGGCGTCTCGAAAAAGACGACCTTGGTGTTCGGCGTTATTGCTGCTTTCCAGGCGTCCAGATCGGGCCCATGCACCATGGTTGAGGAGATACCAAAGCGCGGGCACAGATCTTCAACCACATACCGGCAGGAGCCGAACAGCGCCCGCGCCGATACCACATGATCACCCGTTTTCAGACCGCACAGCACCGCCGCCGTTACCGCTGCCATCCCGCTGGCAGTACCGCGCGCCGCCTGCGCGCCTTCGAACACGCGCATCCGCTCTTCGAACATGGCCACGGTCGGATTGGCATAGCGCGAATAGATAAAACCGCCCTCTTCGCTTTTAAAGCGCTCTTCTGCCTGCTGGGCATTGTCATAGACATAGCCTTGCGTCAGAAACAGCGCTTCCGACGTTTCGCAAAATTGCGAGCGCATGGTTCCAGCATGAACGAGCTGGGTTTGCGGTGCCCAACTAGCCATATCTCCGATGGCATTGTTGCTTGTGGTCACGGCGCTGGCAGATGCGGCGGCGGGTGAGGTGGCGGCAGTTGGTTCTTTGGGTGTGTCTGACATTGCTGAGTCTTCCCTCCTTGATGCAAACAAATTGGATCAACAGCGAGGGTCTGGCGCACGGGAGACGTCGGCGAACTGCCCACGAAAAAACCCGGTTCCAAAGCCCCCGCACCAATCAGCCGGGCGCACAGGATCAAACCGGGTCGCGCACGGCCATTTTAGCGAGTTATTTTACGTGGCTGCAAGCCGGCCGGCCAAATCACCACGAATACTCCTCGTGTAACGTGCAACCGCTCTTGGCGTCAAGGGGGTAAATGCGTTAGATGAGCAGAGCGGAGCGGTCGTATAATACGCCATCTTTATCGCCCCGACGGATAGATACCCTGATGGGGAAATAGCAGCAGGAGAGCTTGAGACATGGGTGACGTTACGAAAAAGACCCGTACCACCGATGGTATTTTGCCCAGCCAGCACATAGCGGCGCTGGTCGCCAACGGGGCCATTACCGTGGAAATGCCGCTGGGCGAGGGACAGATCCAGCCGGCCAGTCTTGATCTGCGCTTGGGCGCGACGGCCTACCGGGTGCGCGCCAGTTTTCTGCCCGGCCCCGGTTCGCAGGTCGCTACAAAGCTGGACGAGTTGGTCCTGCACAAAATCGATCTGACCAATGGCGCCGTTCTGGAAACCGGCTGCGTTTATGTCGTGCCGCTATTAGAAGCGCTGAATTTACCGAATGATCTTGCTGCTTCGGCGAACCCGAAAAGCTCAACCGGGCGGCTCGACGTATTCACCCGCGTGATTGCTGATGGCGTTAATGCTTTCGACCAGATCCCGGCTGGGTATCAAGGCCCGCTTTACGCCGAGATCTGCCCGCAGACGTTCCCCGTTCTGGTGCGGCGCGGCTCCAAGTTGAGCCAGATCAGATTTCGCATTGGCACCCCGCAAGAATCCGACGCCGCCCTCAGCGCCCTGCACGCCGCCGAACCATTGGTCAGCGGCACCACGTCAGACATTGCAAACGGAATTGCTCTCAGCGTTGATCTGACACCGGAATTATCTACGCATAACGAAGGTCTGATCGGCTACCGCGCCAAACGCAATACCGGCGTTGTCGATATGGATGAGCCGGGCTCACACGCCATTGGCGATTATTGGGACGAGTTATATTTGCGCGGGGGCAAGCGCCGGCTGATCCTCGACCCGGATCAGTTTTATATATTGGCGTCGAAAGAAGCGGTTTCCATTCCGCCAACCCATGCCGCTGAAATGCTGCCCTTCAATCCGCTGGTCGGCGAATTTCGTGTGCATTATGCCGGCTTCATGGACCCCGGATTTGGCCACCGCTCACTGGGGTTTGACGGCGCGCGCGTGGTGCTGGAAGTGCGCAGCCATAAAGTGCCGTTCATTCTCGAAGACGGCCAGATCATTGGCCGCCTGATTTATGAGCGCATGGCGAGCGTGCCGGACACCCTGTATGGCGCCGATCTGAAATCCAATTATCAGGGCCAGGGGCTCAAGCTGAGCAAGCATTTTAAGTAACCCAAACGGCGCGGCGACAAGGACATCGATTATGTTACCGAGACCTTCGGCTTTGGCGAGGCTTGACATTGCCAGCGATTACCCATCAGCGCCGCCCTGGACACGCACGGCCGGGCCGGTGCGCGGTATCGACAGATTGAACTGATACCCCGCCGCCGCGCCGTCATCTTTCTCCTCATCACGATGAAACGACACCGTCATACCGACTTCCTCCGCAAGGCTCTTGACGATGGCGAGGCCAAGCCCCTCTCCCGCTGACGCATCGCCTTTGGTGTACTTGTCGAAGAACTGCTCCATGTCACCACCAGCGAAGGCAGCGCCGGAATTGCGGACGCAGAAAATGACACAGGCTTTGGTTTCCCTCGCCGACAACTCGACCGCTCCGACATCCGCATGATTGATCGCGTTGGCCACCAGATTACTCAAGATGCGCATCACGCTGAGCGGCTGGGCTTGAAAGACCGCGTCGGTTTCGGCAACGGTAAATCCCAAACCCTTGTGCTCGGCCTCGGCCCGGAACATTCGCTCTAACGTCCCAAGCAGCAAAGATGCGGTGATGGTTTCTCTCGTCAAAGCATCGGGGGGCGCATCATCCGGAACTGTCCCGTCTTCGCGTGCTTTTGATATATAACTCGTCGCCAGCTGGTCGAGATAATCGAAGGATTTGCGCAACTGCGCCTGCACATCGGGCGGCTCACCGCTGGCGATGACGTCAATGGTCGTGCGCAGCGAGGCCAGAGGCTGTTTGATATCATGGGAGGCTGTGGCCAGCTGCTGCGCGCGAACCCCTGCAACATCAAGCGCCGCCGCATAATTACGCTCAGCTTCCAATAGCGCCCGGCTCATGGTGGCATCACGTTTTGCAGCTGCGAGAGCTTCACCAAGCGCCTCCTCGCGCTCGCGGGTTGTCGCCAGCACACGGTACAGCGCCATAAAACCGCCAAACAGAACAAAGCCCACGATCAGAATACGGGTTAGCAGAACCAAGTTTGTGCTTGAGGCGAAAAATCCCAGGATAATGACAGTTGCAACAAGAATTAACGCCGCCATGAAGATCATCATTCCAAGCTGGTCGTAGCGGTCAGAGTCCCGTCCAAATTGCGGAAAAGTCCGCACGGCGATGTTGTGCGAGAGAGAGGCCGCTATGACGAAAACATACATAACAAAGGCGGCCAGGTTTAAAGGTACAAACCACGTTATTGCGATCGCAAGCAGTGCAATTATTGCCGTCGCAAAGAGCTGAACCCGGCGCTGCCGGTGGGCTGGTTCTCGCGCTATCGAGAGCGCCGCGACGATGAAATTCAGCCCGGCATAGGCAAAACCATAGATAATGATAGACCGTGCCGAAATCTGCAGGCCTGGCACAAATGTGTTGCGCGACACCTGATCGTTGAGGCCCAGCCACACCAGGCCGGCGATACCAAGACCGACATAGGGAACCCAGATGCGTTGGCCGGCAGCCACAGCAATAAAGCCAATGATCAAGAGCAGCATGAGAATGATCACATAGAATGTCGCGGCCAAGGTTTCCGGCGCCGCTGCACCACGATCAATCGTCGCGGTCACGGCGGCCCTCGTGTCGGGGCCACCCGGGAAAAGCAATAAGCCCATGGTTAGCGCTATCAACACGCCCGCGGCGTAGCTTGCACTGAAATTACTCATATGCTTTATCTTGCATTGGAATATCCGTGGAGAAAACCTATGAAAAACGGGGGCAACACGCAGTTTTGTGCGGTGATCGCCGACGACCACGAGATTGTGCGGGCGGGTTTACAAAGCGCACTTGAACGCCCTGGCCTGGTGGAAGAGCATGGGATTGCCGTTGTTGGCCAAGCGGTGAACGGGTTGGAGACCATTGAGAAAGTCAAACTGCACCGGCCCGACCTGTTGCTTCTCGACATTTCCATGCCGCTGGCCTCCGGCGCCGAAGTTCTTCTCGATATCCGCCGCTGGAGCCGGGATACAAAGATTGTTGTATTTACGGCGATCACCGCGCCTGGCCTGCTTGGCGGACTTATCGAATCGCAAGTTGACGGGCTTTTCTCAAAGAGCGGCGGCAATGACGAGCTGTACTCTAAGCTGCCGCTCATCTTGCGTGGTGGCCGCCATGTTGCAAAAGTATTCGTCGATCTGCTGCGCGACGCGACACCGGCGCCGGACCTCACCCAGCGCGAACGCCAGACCCTGACAATGATCGTATCGGGCAAGACCAACGCGGAAATTGCCGCACTCATGGGTGTCAGCCCGAAAACCGCAGAGAAACATCGTGCCAGCCTGATGCGCAAGCTGGGCGTCCGCTCAGTCGTTGAATTAATGTCGCGTGCCTTGCAAGATGGTCTGATCGAGCAGCACAACCACTTGAAATAAAAATCATTTGTTTTCATTTTTTACTACTATTCAAGTTCTATTCACAAACCACCCTGAACGTTTATTCATCTTAACTGTATGTATTATAAGATAAAATGGGTAATTACCCCCATTTATTACAAACGTCACTCCGGTTAGTTTTGCTCATCACCCCATGAGCCTTTTAATAATCGGAGTTTTCAATGTTTCATTCGAACAAAATTCAGAAAAAAGATCGCCGCAAATATTCCGCTAAACTCAGCGCCGTCCTGGCTCTGGCCGTGGCAACCGTGTCGGTCCTATCGGCATTCACCGCCAGCGAAGCCAGCGCCAAACGCATTTGCATCGAAATCAACGGCAATAAGGTCTGCGGCGGACAATGGGGAGGAGGCCGTGACCGAGATCGTGATCGAGACCGTGACCGTGACCGTGTGATCAGGCCGAAACCTCCCAAACCAGCAAGATTGCCGGTTTCCCTTCGCACAAATGAGCGCGAGGATATAATTGAAGTCTCCGGCCGTCCAGGCAACGGCAAAGGCAAGGTCAGGATTTGCCTTAGAACAGCGCGCGGTATGTGGAAAAAACGTCTTTTTATACAACGCCAATCGCTCAACTCTGAAAATGGCCAATCTGATTGCGATGTGTTCGCGACCGGTCGGGTCAGAATTGCTCTGATTAAAGCGAAATTTGGCGGAAAATTGCAACATGTCGG
>JAJRRE010000341.1 GCA_024279745.1 Alphaproteobacteria bacterium | reverse complement strand
TGGTCTTTATTGCGTGGTTGATTGCGGGTTGGTTTGGCATCGTGATGGCGCTCATAGCCATTGGCGTATTTGGCGCCTCGGCGCCGCGCATCTCGCCGCAATTCGTAATGCGCCTTTATCGTGCCAAGCCGCTTGATCCGCGCCATGGCGGCCAACTAATCCGCATTGTCGAAGTGCTGGCTGATCGCGCTGAGCTGCCTACCCATCCAAAACTCTATATCATTCCCTCGACCCTGCTGAACGCCTTTGCCACTGGCTCACCGGAGCGCTCGGCCATTGCCGTGACCGAAGGATTGATGCGTAAACTATCAATGCGCGAGCTGGCCGCCGTCCTTGCCCACGAAATGTCGCATATTCGCAATGGGGATCTGGCCGTTCATGCGTTCGCCGACGCCATGAGCCGCATGACGCAATTGCTATCTTATTTCGGGCTGACTTTGGCGGCGTTTAATTTCATCGGCTTTTTCAGCGGCGAGGCGCCGTTCTCCTGGCTGGCGATCTTGCTGCTGTATTTCGCCCCCGCTGCCGGATCGCTATTGCAGCTGGCTCTATCGCGCACGCGCGAGTTCGATGCGGATCTGGAGGCGGCTAATCTAACCGGCGATCCTGCCGCCCTGGCCGAAGCGCTGATCAAGCTGGAGCGCTTCCAGGGGCGGTTTTGGGAGGATCTGTCCTTGCCGGTACCGGCCCGCAAGATCCCCTTCCCCTCACTGCTGCGCTCGCATCCGGCCACTGAAGACCGTTTGGCACGGCTAAAGGATATCGATAAGCGCAACCATTTGCCGCCGATCATCACGGTTGAAGAGCCGATGATTTCGCTGGTCGGCATGGGGCCGGGCCAGATGCGCCCGCGCTATCGCTGGCCTGTTGGCTATTGGTTTTAAAGGATTATAATCAAGCGCCAGATATTGCAACAATGGCCCCGCGCGCCTATCACCAGATCCATGAGCCAGCACAACCAGCACCGCAAGCCCCCGCCAAAGCTTCCCCAACACGAAGATCTTGCCGATCTGCCGGGCCTTGTTGCGCGGGCGCGGTGCGGCGAGCGGCGGGCGCTGTCACGCATATTGACCGAGCTGGAACGCGCATCAGAAGCAATGCCGCGCCTGATTGAACTGTTACAGCCGCATTTGGGCAAAGCGCTGATCCTGGGACTGACCGGCCCGCCTGGCGCCGGCAAATCAACCCTGGTCAATGCCTATGTCACCGCGGCGCGCGCACGCGGGCTAACCGTCGGCGTGATCGCAGTCGATCCGTCCAGCCCAATATCCGGCGGTGCAATTTTGGGTGACCGGGTGCGTATGAGCGATAACCTTAACGATGACGGCGTGTTCATCCGCTCCTTGGCCTCGCGCGGATCAGTTGGCGGATTGTCGCCCGCCGCCGTGCGCCTGATCGATGGCTTTGACGGCGTCGGCAAAGATTTGATTTTGCTGGAGACTGTCGGCACCGGCCAAGCGGAATTAGATGTCGCCGACATTGCCGATCTTAAAATCGTGGTGTCGGCGCCGGGCCTGGGCGACGGCATTCAGGCGATGAAATCGGGCCTTTTGGAGATTGCAGATATTCTGGTCGTCAACAAGGGCGACAAGGCCGGCGCCGATGAAACCGTGTTGCAATTACAGGCCGCCGCGTCGTTGCGGCTATCGGCGCGGGCCAATGTGCCGGTCCTGAAAATAAGCGCGCTGACAGGCGACGGTATTCCCGAGCTGTTTGAGGCCGTCGGCGCCTTGGCCGGGCCCGCCCTGAACCAGTCCTTGGAAACACGCCGCCGCAAACGAGCCCGTTACCTCATTGCCAGAGCAGCAGCGGACTGGATCGCAGCCCGCATTCGCCGTGGCAGTGCGCCCATTGAGAGCAAGAGCGAAGGCGAAGGTAGGGACACAATTAGCAAAGACCAGCACAGGCTTGATGAGCTGTGTGACCAAACCCTGTCAGGCACACTGTCGGCTCAGCAGGCGGCCAAGAAACTATTTAACGCGTAACCGGACCAAACTCTCACGCCGCCAAAGTCACGGTGATTGCCTTGTCCAGTTTATCTACAAGTTCACCGATTTGATCATGGGAGATGATAAAAGGCGGTGCCAACAAAACATGATCACCGCGCACGCCGTCTATAGTGCCGCCCATCGGATAACACATTAACCCCTCGCTCATGGCGTTTTTCTTGATCTGTTTATGTATGCCTTTTGCCGGATCGAACGGCTCTTTACTGTTCCGGTCCTCGACAATCTCCAGAGCGCAAAACAAACCGCGCCCACGAATGTCGCCAATATGTGCATGGTTGCCGAAGCGCTCTTGCAGGGCGTTTGCAAGAACATCGCCCATCGCCGCGCAGCGCGCCACCAAACCGTCATCAATCAGCCGATCCAGTACCGCGCTTGACCCGGCACAGGCGGCGCTGTGTCCCATATAAGTATGCCCGTGCTGAAAGAAACCCGAGCCCGCCTCAAAGGCCTCATAAATCTTGCCCGAACACGCCATGGCGCCAATCGGCTGATAGCCCGCGCCCAGCCCTTTGGCCATGGTTACAATATCAGGAACAATGCCCTCTTGCTCGCTGGCAAACAACGTGCCGGTGCGCCCCATGCCGCACATCACCTCATCAAGAATAAGCAGCACACCATAGGTATCGCAAATCTCGCGTATCCGTTTGAAATAACCTTCCACTGCCGGCACCGCCCCCATAGTCGCCCCAACCACCGGCTCGGCAACGAAGGCGGCGACGGTTTCAGGACCCAGCGCCAGGATTTCAGCTTCCAGCTCATTGGCGACGCGCCGGCCATAATCGGTGTCGCTTTCATCGGCGCGCCGATCACGATACTCATAACAGGCAGAAATATGTGCCATATCAATCAATAAGGGCTCAAATTGTGCGCGGCGCCATTTATTCCCGCCCGCCGCCAGCGCCCCCAATGTATTGCCGTGATAGCTTTGCCAGCGCGATATAATATGTTTGCGCTTGGCCTGGCCGATCTCAATAAAATACTGGCGGACAAGTTTTAGAGCACTTTCAATGGCTTCGGAACCACCTGAAACAAAGTAAACACGCTCTATTCCTGCCGGTGCATTGGCAATCAACTTAGCTGCCAGCTCTTCGGCCGCTTGCGATCCGAAAAAGCCTGTATGGGCAAAAGGAACGGTTTTCAATTGGCGGGCAATCGCATCCAGCACATGCTCATCCGAATGGCCCAGACACGACACCGCCGCACCGCCGCAACCATCGAGATACTGTTTGCCACTTGTATCGGTCAAATAACAGCCCGCGCCTGAAGCAATAACCGGCATTTGTGCATTGGTATGGCGAGGAAATACGCAGCTCATGAAGACACCTTGATACTTTTAATGCAATTTTCAACTCTGGCTGCCGCGTAATCATATTCAAGCCCAATCGGCAGCCCATATAACAATTGCGCCGATTGGCCCGAATGTCACTTCCCTAATTGTCTTTCCAGTGCCAGAAATACTGAAGATGAAAATCAAAAGAAATTGAGATAATATTTTGGCCAGGGTCGCTCGTCCACTAAATCCCACGCTCACCAATCCAGTGCTTGCCCGGCAAACAAATCCAGGATCAGCACCGCCGATCCCGAGCAAAGCAGATGTAAGGTGACAGGGCCGATCAGGCAACGACAGCCAGCCGACGTGACTTCGACGATAAAAATACACTTAAGACGATAAAGAAAAAGGTAGGGGAAAAGCCGTGAGTGCAGATAATAGCGTTTCGATCATCCAGGACGGTACTTTTATTAAAGGCACAGTCAGCTCGCGCGGCCGCCTGGAAATACACGGCCATATTGAGGGCGATGTCGTTGGTGATCAGGTGCTGGTGCATCCGTCGGGAAATATTTATGGCAAACTGGCGGCGCAAAACACCCATATAGACGGCGTCGTGCAGGGCGAATTGCAGATCAAGGAATTGCTGGCGATTTCGCCTACAGGTACAGCCCTTGGCGTAATCGAATATGGCCGCCTGAAAATGGATCAGGGCGGAACGCTTAGTGCCGAGCTGCGCAATATCCCACCCGAGCTGGGCGGCGATCTTAATTTGACGGTGCAAAAGGGCCGCTCGACAACCATCACCGGCCGTGATCTGACGGCAATTGACCCGGACAATACGGCTGACGAGCTGACATATGCCGTTACCAATATCGCATCGGGTTATATTTCGCTTGCTCATGCGCCGGCATCGCCCATCACCGCATTCACGCAAGCCGACATTAACGCCGGGATTG
This sequence comes from Alphaproteobacteria bacterium, assembly GCA_024279745.1. Classification (GTDB taxonomy): domain Bacteria; phylum Pseudomonadota; class Alphaproteobacteria; order Rhizobiales; family Hyphomicrobiaceae; genus JAJRRE01. The sequence continues at coordinate 892 of JAJRRE010000341.1, read as the reverse complement.
TCAACTTCACCCACGACAACAGCGCCGCCGACAAAGCCGCCTTCAATGTTGTGGTTACCGATGCTGGCGGAGCAACCTCAGGTGATGCGCAAACCGTGACTGTCGCCGTCATCTGATCTTTTGCGCCGCAGCGCAGTTGCCATTTATGGGTTGATGGTTAACGGCTGCGGACCAATGGATAACAGCGCCGGTGGATTGCCAGACCACTTGCAGAAAAGTTTAACCTAGCCAAAAGTCTACCAGCGCGCCCTTCGTCTGTTTCCGTCCGTTATCAATTCACTACGCCCTGCTTGCATGCCGCTACCATCACAGTGCCTCCGTCTACTGCGATGCCCTGGCAACTTTCCAAGTTCTTGCACTGGTGCATCGCAAGACGAAAGCAGACCGCAATATTCAAGCCCTGCTCAAACATAAATCAAGTGTGGAGGGCGCTGGCGCGAGATGAATGCAGCGTAGCGCCAACCTGCCTGCAGGCAGATCTTGGTTGCAGTTACCAAATACAACACTTTTTTCTGTAATTGCAGCTTTTTCCCTATGAATGTTTCGCCAATTGGTTATCGTAAGAACTCGGTAATCTATGAAGGCGCTCGTTTTGCTCCTTCAGCATTAGATTGTCGGACAAAAAAATCTCAAGGGAGAAACAAAAATGGTTCGTAAATTAGCATTGGCATCTGTTGCCATCGCTGTTGCTGCTGGTGGCACTATGGCTTTGGCCGGGTCTCACAGCAAAATGAAGCAGCAATTCGTCTCTATCGGTACCGGCGGTGTGACCGGCGTCTATTATCCAACGGGCGGCGCCATTTGCCGTCTGGTGAATAAGGGCCGCAAAAAACACGGCATTCGCTGCTCGGCAGAATCAACCGGTGGATCGATCTTTAACATCAACACCATC
>JAJRRE010000340.1 GCA_024279745.1 Alphaproteobacteria bacterium | reverse complement strand
TGGGTGGCAACAAGCTGTTTTCATTACTTTCTTCGGGCCTAACGGTCTTTGATTTCATTATTATTGACGGCCCACCGGTTCTTGGCCTTGCCGACGCGCAACTATTGTCCAACGCCGCTTCAGCAACAATTTTTGTTGCCGCTTCAGGTCAGGTCCGCATCGGGCAGATCAAGGGCGCGCTTAATCGTTTGCGGATGGTCAACCGCCCGATCATTGGAGCTGTGTTGACCAAATTTGACGCCAAGGCTGCTGGTTATGGCGGCTATGGTGGTTACAGCGGATATGGTGGGTATGGCGCTTATGGAACCGACGAACATTATAGTTATGGCGCGCCGATTAAGGCTGTCGAAAAAGAACCTCAAGATTGATCGGGCAATAAGATCGGATGGGTAATTGGCGGGTTTCTCAAAAGGGTGATTGATGCTTAGCCCAAGCGCATTAAAAATTGCTGTTGACTTGATGAATGTCCCCTCGCATGTGCATTCCGCCAGGTCAATAGCTCTACCCGAGGGGGTGTCATGTCTCCTTGCCATCGTAGCCGGCGACGAAAAGGTCCTGGAAGAAGCTGTGCAGGCAACCGGGCGGTCGCCTGAGTTCGTCAAAGAAGCAGCCGCATTCTACATCGAGCAAATTTTATTACAGCTGGACGCAGACAGCTACCGCATTTTGGGAGCCGGCCCCCAGGCAACGAGCACGGAGCTGCGTGCCAATATGGCCCTGCTTGTTCGCTGGCTGCATCCAGACCACGATCCCGACGGCATGCGTGTTGTTTATGTTTCACGCGTAACGGGGGCCTGGAACGATTTAAAAACAGAAGAACGCCGGGCAGCATATGACCGCAAACAAAAACTTAAAACTTCGTCTGACCTGTCCAAAAAACGCACCGCGCAGGGTAATAGATCTAGCGCAAGTTCAGTCTTTAGGAAAACCACAGCGACAGGACAGGCACGTAGAACTGCTCGACCGCGCCGCCGATCTGGTGCCCACGCACGTGCCGCTTCGCGCCGTATAGTCAAGCGGCGGCGACTGGGTCTGTTCAGGAAGTTAATGCTGCTTTTTTTTAACAGGACTATTCGCTGATGAACGCCAAAGGAAACGAAACGAGCTGGTTGCAAATTGGCGCTTTGTCAATACTGACACTTGCACTTCTCTGGCTTGTCCTGACTAAGAGCGTTGTTGCTTATCTGGCTAAAACATCGCCTGCAATAGCTCTTGCCATTGAGCCCGGTGACGCCTTGGCGCTTAGCCAACTTGCCGATACGGAAATGAAACAGCGCCAACGCGTCAACAGTAACAAATCGGATAACGAAACGAGCAACATTGAGCCCGCCCATTCGGCAAGAACCGATGCACAAGTCAGGTCATGGGCAGAAGAATCATTGCGCCAGGAGCCTCTCAATGCCCGCGCGCTTCGCATATTGGGCCAGCTGACTGAGTATGCAAAAGACGACAAAAAACGACAAACAAGCGAGCAGTTAATGAAGACCGCTTTACGCTTGTCAAAACGCGAAAGCATTGCTGTTTACTGGCTCATCCGAACCAGTTATGCGCGCAAAGACCATCAAACGGCAATTTCGAATATTGATATTTTACTGCGCTCTCACCCGTCGCTGACCGAGTATACCATGCCCCTATTGGTGAGGATTTTCCAGCCCCCCGAGGGGCAGGCGCTGATTGAGAAGGTCTTTGCCAGCAACCCGCCGTGGCGCTGGAGATTTTTTCGGGAACTGCGTAAAACACCAATCAGCGATGCACGCATGCCGTTACTTTTGTTGCTCAATCTGCAAAAGACGGCCGCCCCGCCAACGATCCGCGAGATTAGGTTTTATCTCACATTTCTACATCGGAGAAAGCTGTATCAACTGGCATATTATAGCTGGCTGCAGTTTCTTTCCCGCGAGCAACTAGAAAGCGTCGGCCCACTGTTTGACGGTAGCTTCAATTATGAACCTAATGGCCTGCCATTCGCCTGGAGGCTTCCCCAAAAGTCAAAGGCGGACATCAAAATTACCGGACGGCCCAATGAACCTGACAACCCGGCACTCTCAATCGAATTTGGATATGGCAATGATAGTTACGGAAAGGTTGAGCAAATGACAGTTCTGGATCCAGGCAGGTATCTGTTTAAAGGTAGCTATATGGGAACGGTTAAGGGGCGGCGCGGGCTGCTATGGCGCATTGTCTGCGTTGGCGGAAACAAGTGGGTAAAAAACATTGATGGCCCAACGTTTAAGGGACGCGCGCTAAAATGGAAATCCTTTGAATTTGCATTCAAGATACCGGATGTGAACTGCCCGGCACAACGGGTCCAGCTTATTCATGACGCCCGCACCAAATCCGAGCAGCTGATCTCCGGGCGTGTGTGGTATGACGATCTTCAAATAATGCGCGCACGCTAGAGCCTGATCGTTTCAAGTGGAAACAAGTCATGCCGGAGGCGTGCAGGTGCATGGGGCGTTTCCAATTGGAACGTGAATCAGACTCTAAAACAAGAACTTTAGAGCATGCCACTTTTGTGATATTGATTCCAGCAATGTCGATCATGCGCTAGCCGATTGATCTGCGCTGCCCTGATCTGATCTTACCTGACCTGCGCCCCAAAAACTCCTCCGGTGATATTGTTGGCAAGAGATCACTGTGGCCGCGTCTGGTTGTAAACATCGTGCCAGGCAGTCAGCAGTGTGCGGACCTTATTCCTCAAGCGATGAGAACGCCGAATAATTTGGACACTCACCGCGCAGCCGTCCGCCCGCAACACTCAACAAACGCTTATCAAAGGCCTCGAAATGCTAATTTGTAAAACTGAGTTGAATAGGTGAAGATGAGCTTTCTATCCATTCTTTGAGGTTAGCGTCCCTCTTGAGCAAACAGGCCCTTCACCATGCCTTCCTCTTCTATAAACAAAGTCACGCTCTGCGATGATGGCCGAGCTGTGCAGATTGTGACCCCCGAGGCGCGTGCCCGGTTTCACGCTATTTGGCTGCGCGACAACGCCTGGGATGACGAAACGCGGGCGCCAAGTAACGGCCAGCGGCTGATCGCGCTGCGAGATATTCCAAGCGATACCAAAATCACCGCGGCGCAAATTGGCAACGGCAAACTGCATGTCACATTTTCCCCAGAGCAGAAACGGGTGGCCTATGATCTGGCCTGGCTCCTCGAACATTCTTATGATCACCCGGCCCAGCCGACAAAGGGCTGGGTCTCGCGCAGCGTACAGGTTTGGGACGCCGACTTGACGACAAAACTTCCCACCGCCGATTTCAACCACGTCAAATCTGATCCGCGTATATTGCAGCGCTGGCTTGCGGACATTGCCCGCTATGGATTTGCGAAATTGACCAACGGCCCGGCCACGGATCAATCTTTGATGCATGTCGTCGACTTGTTTGGCTATGTGCGCGAGACCAATTATGGGCGCTATTTCGATGTCCGGACCCAGATTGAGCCGACCAATTTGGCCTATACGGGACTTGGCCTGCAAGCTCACACAGACAACCCTTACCGTGACCCTGTACCAACGCTGCAAGTGCTGTATTGCCTGGAAAGTTCCGCTGCTGGCGGCGAGAATATGGTGGTAGACGGGTTTCACGCGGCCCAGCGCCTTCGACACGAAAACCCCAAATGGTTTGACGCTCTGAGCAGCTATTGCGCCCGGTTTGAATATTCGGGGGAAACAGATGTCGCGCTGTGCTCAAAACGACCGATGATCGAACTGGCGCCGGACGGTGAATTGGTTGCCATACGCTTCAACAACCGCTCGGCAGCGGCACTCACTGATGTCCCCTATGATGAAATGGAGACCTATTATGCAGCTTATCGGCGGATGGGCGAGTTGATCGACGACCCGGCCATGGAAGTGACTTTCCGACTTGAACCCGGCGAAAGTTTCATCGTCGACAACACCCGCGTCCTGCACGCACGCAAAGCCTATTCGGGCGCT
>JAJRRE010000339.1 GCA_024279745.1 Alphaproteobacteria bacterium | reverse complement strand
CGTCCGACCGACGCGGGGCGGCTTTTGCTGGAATCCGCCAATCGGATCGAAGAAACCCTCGCCGAATGCGGCAATGCGCTTGAGGCTTTAAGCGGCATTGAGCGCGGCCGGGTGGCGGTCGGCGTTATCGGAACCGCCAAATATTTTGCCCCAAAAGCGCTTGCGCACTACCAAAAAGCCCATCGCAAAGTGGATATGCGGCTGACAATCGGCAATCGCCAGGAAATGATCGCCGCGCTGGAGAATTACGACCTGGACCTGGCGATCATGGGCCGCCCGCCGGCCGGCGAGTACCGTGTGGACGCCAACGTCATCGGCGATCACCCGCATATCATTATTGCGCCGCCGGACCACCATAAGGCGGCCAAGAAAAAAATCTCCGTCATTCAGCTGGCGGGCGAGACGTTTTTGCTGCGCGAGGAGGGGTCCGGCACCAGGCTGCTGATGCAAAGGCTGTTTGCCCAGCAGGGCATGGCGCCAAATCTGGGCTTGCAGATCGGTAGTAATGAGACCATCAAACAGGCGGTGATTGCCGGGCTCGGCATTGCCATGATCTCGGCCCATACGGTGGCGGCGGAACTGGCTGACGGCCGTCTGATCGCGCTTAACGTGACCGGAATGCCGGTGGTGCGCAAATGGTATGTGGTCAAACGCAGCGACAAACGGTTATTACCCGCCGCCCAGTCCTTGTGGGATTTCCTGTCCTCATCGGGCAAGGATTATCTGCCGAAGTTTTCAAGCGGGATCTGATCCAGGCCTGAATTGGGCGGAGCGCGTCTCCTCACCGATTGACCTCACGCTGATTTCACCTCTAGACTGGCTGGATCGGCAGGCCCAATGTCAAAACGCAATTCGCCCGGATTGTTGATAAACTACTGCAATGGGGGGGTCGGCGTCGTGATGTCAATACTCCGGCAGCAATGGAACAGAAGGTAACAAAGCTATGAAACAGATGATGACGGATATGATGATTTTGGCGATGCCAGCCATGGTGCCGCTTGTGTATATAGGCGCAGGACTAATCGCGTTGGGAATTCTTACCGGGATAATCGCTTTGGTCTCAGGTTCGGGCGGCGGTTTGGCCCGCCTGTCATCGATTGGTCTGATCGCGCTTGGCGTCTTTTTCCTGGGCTGCCAGGCCGCAGGCATGTGGCTAGAAATGGCACCGTCGATTAATTTTGGCGATCCAACCAAGTTTGAGTTTTTCCTTTATCCATTCTGGATGATTGGCGGCGCCATGTTGCTGGCCGGGATTGTCATAAAAATCCTGGGATCTATCGGTGCCAAGCGCGCGACATAATTGCGGCGCCTGTGAGTGCGGCACTCTAACTACGGCACTCTAACTACGGCGCCCTGACTACGGCGCCCTGACTTGAATTACCGGCAGTATTAATGCCCAATGCCCTTGACCGATTGCCCATAATGGGCCCGCCTTGGCACAATCTCTGCCTTGGCGGGCCTTTTTTTGTTTCTCGATGCGCAAGCTCAGCCTTCGCGTTTTGCCCCTGCTTGCCGCCGGTCAATCGTCGTTGCAATAGATGGGCGTTTCGCTCGCGTGCACTGGTGTCACAGGCTTGACCTTCATCAAGACTAAAGATGCCTCATTCCTTCATGATCGCACGCAATAACAGCAACTAAATTTCATGAATAAGGACGACATCGCCATGAAACTCATAACCATGAAACTCATAACAACGAAACTTATACGACTTACAATATTCAGTCTGTTCGCCGTTCTTTTGTCGGGCGCAGCGCAGGCCAATCCAAAACACGGCTATAAGACGCTGACCAAACAGGCGGCGTTTGCGGACGTGCGCGATGATCTAAAGGACGCCATTATCAATCGCGGTTTCGTTGTCGATTATGTTGGCCATTTCAACACCATGCTACTGCGCACCAGTAAGGCCGCCGGCTCGGTTACCGCCGATGGCATAAAGTCTCCCTATAAGAATGCGCAATATCTGCAGTTCTGCGCCGCCAAACTGACCCATGAGGCAATCAGCGCCGACCCGCGTAACATCGCCAATTGCCCCTATGTGGTCTTTGTCTATGAGATGGGCTATGCGCCGGGCAAAATCACCGTTGGCTATCGTCTGCCAGCTGTCGGCCCAACCCGGACATCAAAGCGTATCGCAAAGAAGATTGAGGCCTTGCTCGACGGCATTGTTGCAGAAGCCACAAAGTAAGAAGTGGGCTTGATGCGGCACTAAATCCTGCACTGCTGTACCAAGGGCATTATTCAAAAGCCCAACCTCGTCTTAACAAACCGCCGCCGGGCAATCCATTGCGCCCGGTGGCGGTTTTGTGTTTGGGACCGGTCCGGCTATGTTAGTGTACACTACGGCGACACCGCGCGCTGCTTAGATTTCGTGTCTCAAACATCCAGGATCTGTTATGGCCAACAATCTGTCTACCATCGGATTCGTATTTCGTGGCAATGACGAATTTGCCGCCAAAATGATTGAACTGGCCGGCTCGCTGGATCTGCATGCGCAATGTGATGCGGGCCAATATGCCATTTGGCGCGAACCCAGCGGTGCTCAATTATGGTTTCACATTACTCAGGATGACGACGACAATGAAGACGAGCGCTCGATCCATGGTCTGACGCCGTTCTTTGAAGGCAAAAGCCAGGTCGATGTTAAAATCACCGAGGCCATCCACCGCAGCGACGACAATGATTTTGAAGGCTGTTATCACGCTTGGGTCAAAGTCGACGGAGCCGGTGAGCCGGGCAATAGCACAGATGCCGACGACAGCACCGAAGGCATGTATCCGCTGGTATACGATGCGGTCGATTTTGCTCTTTTTGCCAATCGCAAAATGCCGTTCAGGGCCAAAGTGCGACTGTCTGCATTTGCGCGCGAACTGACGGCTTATGGCTCAAAGGAAGATTTTGAAACCGACAAGGCCAATTCTCTGGCGCTCAGTGCAAAAAGCTTCATCCCGATTGGCTTATTTGCGCCTCATGACAATGACGGCGGCGCCAATGACGATCAGGCTGACGAAGAACAGGTTCAAAAAGACGATGGCAGCGCCGCAGACAAAACCGGCGTTACGAGTAAAGAAAATGGCGCCGCGCAGCGCAAACCGGCTCAGTCGGCTCAGTCAGTGGCAGCACAGGATCTGACCCGCGGGGACGCATCGCCAACCGCTCTGCTGACCGGCGTCGTCACCGCACATCACAAATTACGTAATGAAGAAACCGGCCGCGAGTTTCACTGGTTGCTGGTCGACAGCTTTGCCGCCCAATTCGATGTAATTGCCGACCCGGATGTGATTGAGGGTGTGATCGCAGTGGGCGGTGTTGTGAAAGTCGCCTGCTGGATGTTCGGCCGCATTGTCGATTGACGACCCCGCTGCCTGGCCGCCTGATTGCTGATTGACGTCTGGCCGTCCGGCTGCTTGAATGGCCCTTACTATACGCCGACTTCGGGATCACAGGTTGATCCGCGTGATGCCTGCCAACCACGCGCTACCCAGACCCGCCTTCGCCCCGGCACTATAGCCAGTGGCACGCCGGCGCGACTCATTGCATAAAACTCATAGCAATTTTCCGACGTCTTCAGGATTTGCCAACAGCCGCCATTGGTACCATCATTATAAAATGTGCAAAATCCGCGGCCACGAAACGACCACTTACCCTGCCAATTATTTGTACTGTCTTTATAGCTTATGCGCCCGCCGGGAAAATAGGTTTCATCCCAGGGCTGACCGTCGGCATAGCTGCCACGCATTGGCGGCCCGATCAATTCCGCGCGAATTTGCGTTTCGCTCATGGGGCCGTACTCAACCGGATTTGCACCGCCGCCGGGCGAACGCGCTGCAACAGCCGGGCCAATAAGGATCAACAGTATCAAAGCGGCCACCACACCAGCGCGGCTTAGCCTGCAGCCAAGGTCAAGACCACACCCGCGCCCACGCTCAAACGCGATACCGGGCGATCTTGAAAGTACAATATAGTGAAGCATGACCTGCCGCATGAGGTGTTATCCATTTTCGCGATAAGGGGGTGTCTTGCCTTAATCGCTCAACGGGGCGAAATTACAGCACTTTTGAACGTGATCTGACAATCCCGTCCCCGATCTTGTTTTGGCAAAGCTCGAACGCGTCTTGTCTTCGACCGCGGGAATTGATAAGGCGCCGTTACACGGCTCATTTATAAATTTCATTGCACGATCTTGCCGCGCCATGATAATTGAGCTGCAAACCAATTCAACAGGGCCTCCAATGGGAAGGTCAGACGCTAAAGCACCGGCAATACCAACGACCTCACAACCCCCGCACCTGACTTATAGTCGGATCTGAAACCTACACTCAAGTCCCGCCAAACGGGGCCTTACAGGAAAGACCAGTATAATGGGCTACAATGTCGCCGTCGTCGGCGCAACGGGAAATGTCGGCCGCGAGATGCTCAATATTCTTCACGAGCGCAAATTCCCGGTTGACAAAATTCATGCGATTGCCTCGCGGCGCTCGCTGGGCGTAGACGTCTCCTTCGGCGATCGCACCGTTAAATGCCAGGATCTGGCGCAGTTTGATTTTTCAACCTGCGACTTTGCCCTGATGTCGGCAGGCGGATCGGTTTCCAAGGAATGGTCTCCCCAAATTGCCAAAACCGGCTGTGTTGTCATCGATAACTCGTCCGCCTGGCGCTATGACATAGATGTGCCGTTAATTGTGCCGGAAGTTAACGCCGACGCCATAGCGGGCTATAAACAAAAATATATCATCGCAAATCCCAATTGTTCGACCGCGCAAATGTTGGTGGCTTTAAAGCCTTTGCATGACGCCGCCAAGATTAAGCGAATAGTTGTTGCTACCTATCAATCTGTTTCGGGCGCCGGCAAAGAGGCCATTGACGAGCTGTTTATTCAAACCAAGGGTATGTTCGTCAATGACACCGCAACACCGCTGAAATTCCCAAAGCAGATCGCCTTTAACTGCATTCCCCAGATCGACGATTTCATGGAAGACGGCGCCACCAAGGAAGAATGGAAAATGGTGGCCGAGACCAAGAAGATACTCGACCCTTCCATCAAGGTTCATGCGACCTGCGTGCGTGTGCCGGTATTCATCTGTCATGCCGAAGCGGTTAATGTGGAATTTGAGCGCCCGATCACAGCCGACGAAGCACGCGACTTGCTCCGCGCTGCACCGGGCGTTCTGGTGGTCGATAAACGCGAAGACGGCGGCTATGTCACCCAGGTTGAATGTGCGGGAGATGATGCGACTTTTGTTTCGCGCATTCGCGAAGATGCGACGATCGAAAACGGTCTGAGCATGTGGATTGTGTCCGACAATCTGCGCAAGGGAGCGGCGCTGAACACAGTGCAGATTGCCGAAACCATGATCAATCGCAATCTGCTTGATTAACTCGCCGCAGTTCAAGCTTATAATAATCTATTATGCACGATATGCCGTCCAAAATGGCAAACACAAAAGGCCGGTGCGAAAAGCTCCCGCACCGGCCCAATTTATTGAACGCGATCAATCAATGAGCTTGCAAAAACTCTTCTAACACGCCCTCTGTGCAAGGGCCCTTTGAGCACGAACGAAGCTCACAATCGGATCATTCTTGTCCATCGGCGACCGGTACATTGCCAAGCGCATCTACAATAGCCGTCAAATCAAGCAGGAACTGCTCGCGATGCTTGGGTGGCAAAGCATCAAGAATACGGTTATCGACGCGGTTGGCCTGCACTTTAGATTCGTCAAGAACTTTACGGCCATCGTCGGTCAGTTTTACTGCATAAGCGCGCGCATCTTCTTTTGTGCGGCGGCGTTGCAGTAGACCCTTCTTGAGCATACGGCGTACGACATCGGCCAAGGTTGAGCGATCTATCCCGGTGAGTTCAACAAGGCCGGTCTGGCTCAGACCTTCATTCTGGGCCACCGTTACAAGAACCGCATATTGCCTGGGAGTTATATCTCCATTAGACATTTCAGCGGCAAAGACATCGCCAGCACATTGGCCGGCGCGGTGGAGAAGATGGATCGGTGATTTGGCCAGGGGAGAATTAGCAGCATCAGGTTTTTGCATGTTAGGTTTCATTTATTTAGGGCAGGGCTTTGATTTGCTGGCAGCAATCGGCGAAACGAAATGGAGCTAAATACTGTTGGAAAAGATTGAAAGTCAAGTTCCATTCCAATGAAAATCCAGTACGAGACAAAGGTAAAGGCAATCTGACCAAAGAGTCAACATTCTCCACATTTATTTGACACCATGACTTGATTTTCACATTTTTGATGCAGTTAACGCCCTATTTTTGATCGTCTGCCTTAAATTCATAGCGAGACAATAACCCGACCTGAGCAATGGCAAAAACGATGGTCGATCCGGTAAACCCAAACAATTTCAAATAAACCCATGTCGCTTCAGAAAAATTGCGCCAGATAAATTCATTCATAATTGCTAAAGTGATAAAAAAGACTGCCCATCTAATTGTTAATATACGCCAGCCTTCATCAGTCAGATTAAACACCTGACCAAACAATGATGCCAAAAAATTACGCCCCGTAATCAGTCCAAAACTCAATAGACCTCCAAATAGCATATATATAATAGTAGGTTTCATTTTTATAAAAACAGTATCCTGAAACCATAATGTCATTCCACCGAACAAAACGGCCACTGCCGCTGTTATTACCGGCATTAAGCCAATATGATTAAGTACAATTTTGGATAACAATACTGCAAATACCGACGCCCCAATAAGCACAGCTGTAGCGGGAAGAAGGCCATAGATAAAATAAGTCAAACCAAACAATATGATTGGGCCCAATTCGATTCCCATTTTAATCAACTGTTTTTTATCAAACTCAATTTCTTGATCGTCTTCTTTTTTGGCCGGTTCGGTTTGCATTAAATTCAATTCCTCTATCACTCAAGCGTTATATTTTTATTGTGACATCAATTTCAATCAATCTAAATCGACAGATTAGCTTCCGCCAGCACGTTGCGAACCATTACTATGCGCCATGTTGAGATCACGTTCGCATCACAAAATACAAAAACGTTCCATTGATCGAGCCGCAGCTTTCAAGCAGTAGCCACAAAGTACCAGGCGGGGGCTGACACACAGGCCAATTCTGCCAACCTGCTATCGCGCCTTTGAAGTCTTCTTGAAGCTGGCGAAACCGGCACTTAACATAACGCCCACGATATCCTTCGGTGATATTGCTTTAGGACTTTGAGTTGCCGGAGGGTGCCGAACTATTGGCGACCGGAACTGCAACAGACGTTTTTTCCCCTGTAGATCTCATGGCCCCGGCAGGATCAACTAAAGCCCCTGCTGGGTCTACGGCTGCTGCGGGATCCACGGCTGCTGGAGGATCGATAGCGTAACGGGCCATCAGTTTGCTCTGCCACCAGGCGAAGAGCCCGGCCACCGGCATTACGCCAAACAGTTTAAACCAGATCCAGACCGTATCAGAATAGTTTATTCTGACAAATTCATTTGCCAAAGCGGTCGCAAGAAAAAAGATCGCGAAGTTATGGGTGAATTTGCGCCAGCCGTCTTTTGAATAATGGAATGTCTGATGCAGAATATACTGGAAGAAATTATATCCGGTATAAAGCCCGCCCCATAAAAATGCGGCAAAGGCAAAATTGAATATCGTTACTTTTATTTTCACCCACATGGTATCGCCAGTAACCAAAGTGGCTACACCGCAGGCAATGGTTACGGAACCGGCAATAAACGGGAATATCGGCAGACGCCGCAATACATGATACATCACGCCCATCGACAAAAATGTCGATATTATCAGCGCCCACACACCGGCCTTAATACCCAAGGCAAAGTTTACAATAAACATTGCCATTAGGGGACCGAATTCGCCCATTATATT
>JAJRRE010000338.1 GCA_024279745.1 Alphaproteobacteria bacterium | reverse complement strand
CGATTAATTTAACCGGGACCGATTATCGCGGGCAGGCTGTGAGCCGGAGCGTGACGACAAATGCCGCCGCTCCCCTGGGCGATTATATTTTCGACGCCCTGCCGCCGGGCACCTATGATATCGTTGAAGTGCAACCGGCTACCTATTCCGATGGCGGCGAGACCGTCGGCACGCTTAACGGCACAGTGGGGCCTGACACCTTCACTGGCATTGTGGTCGGCTCGAAAATAGCCGGTACCGGATACAACTTTGGCGAGCTGCGCGCCGGGCTGGAAGGCACGGTCTATAACGATATAAACAATGACGGCATCCAGCAGGTCGGCGAAGCAGGCATTCCCGGTGTTACGATCACGTTAAGCGGATGCACCGCGCGCACGGTGGTTACAGATGCCGCCGGCAACTACCAGATCGGCGATCTGCCCGCCTGTCCTACCGGCTACACGTTGACCCAGAGCCAGCCGGTCGGCTTCTCCGACGGCAAAGAAACCGCAGGCACAGCAGGCGGCAACACGGCCGTTAACGATGCGATTTCAAACATCGTACTGACCCAGACCGATTATGCCACCGGCTATGACTTTGGTGAGCATCAGATCAACGCCACCGATATGGCCTGCACGACGCCAGCGCTCACGGCCAAGAATATCAATGAGCCGTTCAACCTGGTCTTTACCTTTACCAATAACGGCCCGGGCAATGCGCCAGCCACAAAAGTTGCGGACACATTGCCCGCCGGTATGGAACTGACAGCCGCGCCAACAACCAGCTTCGGCAGTTGCACCGGCGCGCCGGGCGGGCCCAGCTATAGCTGCGATCTGGGCTATGTAACCGTTGGCAAAGTCGTCACGGTAACCGCGCCAGTGCAAGTCGTGAGCTATCCGGCAACCGGAAGCTTGACCAATGTCGCTACCGTCACCACCGACGGCCAGGACGGCACGGCGGGCAATAACAATTGTTCAAGTCCGTTGACGGTGCGTCAATCAATTGTCGGCGGTAGCATTTTTGAAGACACCGATAATAACGGCGTTAAAAATGGCACCGAGCCGCCAATCGCGGGCGTGAGCCTGACGCTGACCGGCACCGACCTTTACGGCAATGCGGTCAATGTAACGGTGATTTCAAAACCCGACGGCACGTATAGTTTTGCCGGTCTGCCGCCATCTGATGCCACCGGATATACGTTGAGCGAAACGCAGCCGAGCGGGTTTGCCGACGGCATTGATACGGTTGGTGATCAGGGCGGGGTGCTGGCCAATGACGTCATCAGTCAGATCGTGCTGGGGCCGGGCATTGTCGGCGCAGGCTATAATTTTGCCGAGATCAGCCAGGGGCTGTCGGGCAGTGTCTATGTCGATAAAAATAACAACGGTGTGCAAGATACCGGCGAGCCGGGCATTGCCAATGCTTCCTTGACTGTTACCGGCACTGACATCAACGGCAAGCCGGTCAATGCCACCGTGCAAACCGGCGCAGACGGTAGCTACTTCTTTGGCGGTCTGCCACCGAGCAATCCAGCCGGCTATGCGTTGCGCGAAACCCAGCCCGCCGCCTGGGCCGATGGTCTCGACAAGATCGGGTCTGCGGGCGGTACGCTTGGCAATGACCTGATCAGTGCGCTGGTATTGCCGGCGGGAAAGATCACCACGGGCTATGATTTTGGTGAGCGCGGCGCGTCGCTCTGCGGCACCGTCTATTCGGATCTCAATAATGACGGTGTGCGCGCAGCCAATGAAATTGGTATTCCCGCCGTGACCCTGACGTTGAGCGGTACCGACATAAACCGCAACGTAATCTCTGCCACCGTTACAACACAGGATCTGACGCTGGCGGCTGGCGATCTGGGCCGCTATTGCTTTAACGATCTGCCGTTGCCCGATGCCGCCGGTTACAGCATTACCGAAACTCAGCCGGTGGATACCGCCGATGGCATCGACACCGCCGGAACGCTTGGCGGCACAGCCGGCAATGATGTGATTTCCGCGATCACGTTCACCACGCCGGGCATTACCGGCGACAATTACAACTTTGGCGAAACCTTGACCGCTCCTGCGGCGCTGTCGGGCTTTGTTTTCCTTGACGGTAATCATGACGGCACGCGCAATGAGCTGACCGGACGCGGCGGCTGGACTGTTGAGCTCTTTCGCGGCGCTATTGGCGGGGCTTATACGGTGCTCGGCTCTACCGTTACGGCGGCTGACGGCAGTTACACCTTTACCGGCCTGCCTGCCGGGCCCGGTTATGGCGTGATCTTCCGCAGCCCTGATGGCAATTATGTTTATGGCTATCTCGACGCCATCACGCTGGTCGCCAACCAGACATTGGTCGAACAAAATGAACCGATTGATCCTTCCGGCGTTGTCTATGACGCTACCACAAGACTGCCGGTGCCGGGCGCCGTTGTAACATTCAATGGCCCGGCGGGCTTTAACCCGGCGCTGCATTTGCTCGGCGGTATCGCCAACCAAACCCAGACTACCGGCCCAACCGGCGAATACAGCTTCTTCTTGTTGCCCGGCGCGCCTGCGGGGGTCTATAGCCTGAGCGTCACCAATCCGGCGGGTTATCTGCCGGGGCTGGCAGCGTCTATTCCCGCATGTACCGCGACACTGAATGTAGGTTCGTTGCCTAATCCGGCTTTGGTGCAGGCAAGCGATTTTGCGCCGGTTGCAGCCATTCCGCTGCACAATCCTAACGCCTGCCCGACCAGTACGGCGACATTGGCAAGCGGCGCGGCAACAACGCAATATTATATGTCCTTCGCTCTCAACGGCGGCTCGGCGCATGTGCTGAACAACCAGATCCCGATTGAAGGCCTGCCGACGGTGGGCGCCTTGAGCGTCTCCAAAATATCACCAAAGACGCAAGTCAGTCGCGGCGAACTGGTGCCGTACACAATCATCGTGCGCAATAATGTCGACCTGCTGCACACGGCTGTGTCTATTGTGGATTCTTTGCCCCCGGGTT
>JAJRRE010000337.1 GCA_024279745.1 Alphaproteobacteria bacterium | reverse complement strand
GAACGCGGATCGGCGGACACGCACACCAGATGGCCGTGGCTTTCTTCCAGCACGCGCGTCACTAATACGGTGCCCTTATGGGATGAGGCTACTTCGTCGGCCATTTCCGGCGCGATAAAGCCCTGGCCAGCGGCGTCTTCGCCGTCGGATTTGGCCAGGATCGTCAAATCATAACCTTCGGCCGCCGCTTCGGTAACTATGCCCTCGACGATTGACGGTGACGTCAGCAGTTTGAGCGTAATCGAGCGCCCTTCCTCGGAATGGTAGGTCGTGACATTATCGCCGGCCGGATCGCCGACAACCGAAATGTTGGAGAATTCGTGCTCCCATTCCTCGTCGAGCCAGCCCAGCTCAACCAACATATCGCGCGCCTGTTTCAAGACCTTGGTGCCGGGCAACTCAAGCCCCCAATCGAGCATATTTTCGCGCGCTACCGAGCTGTCAAGCCCGCCTGAGCCCATGCCCTGATCGGTTGGGCGTACATAAAGCATGGTGAGATCGGCGTCATTGCCCGAGCCGATGCGCACCGCATAATGCAGGGCCTTGAAAGATTCTTCCGACCCGTCAACGCAGCACAATATGCGAAACCGGCTGGGCGGCGCAGCGGCTTCAGAGCCACCTTCAGGGGTATCTTCAGGCCCGGCATCGTCCTTGATATGGTCTTCGTTCATGATGTCTGCCTCTTCAAAGCTTCAGCACCTTTTGTGTAAGCTCGTCATTCAGCCCGCTATATAGCACAAAGTCTAGTATGCCGGGGTCATTTGCTGCAATGATCCATCTCAAACCGGCTTGCTATAACCCCAGGAACGGCCAGTACAGCCAGGCGGCCAATATGAGGATAATGGTGGACATAATGACCATTCGGTAGCCCACCGCCAGGAAGTCGGTGGTTTTCAGATAGCCGGAGGAATAGACAATGGTGCAGGCGGGTGTACCGATCACAGTGAGATAGGCGAAGGATGACGAAATCGCCGTGATAAACCCGAGCAGTAGCGGGCTCTCGCCGGAAGCCTCAGCCATGTTCAGGGTGATCGGGCCGAGGACCGCAACCGCCGCACCGTTCGACATGGTATTGGTGACGCCGGTGGTCAGGGACGATATCGCCACCCATAATGCCGGACCACTATCGACGCCCAAGGGCGCCAGCGCCGCCAGCAGATTCTCGCCAACCCACAACGCCGCGCCGGAATCCTTCATCTGCACGCCCAGCGAGATCGCGGCGGCATAGAGCAGCACAACGCCCCAGTTCACGCCTGAGTTAATATCCTCCCAGCGCACCAGCCCCAGCACCAGGAACATGATCGCGCCGAATACGGCGACAGTTCCCAGGCCCAATGTATCGGAAAACAGCATCCAGCCGGACAGAATGATCGTGAAGGTTACAATAGACACCCAGTCGGAGGATTTCATCGGCCCTTGCTTGTTGATCTGTTCGCGCAATTTCACCACAGCGCGCGATAGATTGTCCTGCTCGGGCTTGAACGTCTTAAACAGGATAAAGGTCACGAACGGCAATTGCGCCAGGAAAACCGGATAGCTGAAGGCCATCCAGCGCAGATAATCAACAAGATATTTGAAGGTTTCAGGGCTCTTGGGGTCGTAAAAGAACTCTTTCCAATAGCCGATCATGATGGCGTTGCGCGCGCCGCCCGAGGGCGTGCCGATACTGGCGACAGAACAGCCATAAGAAATCGAGAACAGCAAAACGGCGGCCAGGGCGCGCACCTTTTTGGGATCGTCGGAGGTCAGGGTAATCAGCGTGATCGCCACTGGCAGCATCATCGCCGCCACTGTGTGTTCGCCAATCACCGAGGCCATAACGCCTGAAACTACAGTAATTCCGACGCAGACATTGACGGTTTTGGTGCCGGTCACCTGTACGATCAGATAGGCGATGCGCTTGTCCAGCTTTTGCTTGACCACCGCCACGGCCAGCATCAGCGAGCCCATGATAAACAGAACAGAATCGCTCATCAGGCTTTTGGCGACCGTGGTGGAATCCATACCCAGCATGATGACCTGCGCGACTATGATCATCAGCGCCACGGTCGGCAGCGGTACCGGCTCGGTGACATACAAAAAGACCGACACGACCGACATGGTCAGGATGATCCAGCCGCGCTGCGACAGCCCTTCAGGCGGTGCAAAGCTGAGCATGACAGCGCCGACAAACATAGCAATGAAGAACCAGCGCCGCGAGCGCAGGAACGACCCGAGGCCGCGCGCCAGCGGCGTGCGCGTGCCCAGCGCAATCCGCCGTGCTGTGAGATTGAGTTTTGAACGAACGGCCAATCCCAGGGATTTGTCAGTCATTACGCCCCTCCAGCTGCAATTCTTGCTTGTTGAAGTCTTGCTTGTTCAAGCGTATTTCTTGCCTGCGCAAGCAACAATCTTGCCCGTGCAAGCGCAACCTTGAGACGCCGACCATCACTCCTCCTCATGCGATCTGGAATTATTATATGCAAATTGGCTGATGGCTTGATTGCGGGCCCCAGCTTGCTGATTATCTTCAAAAGTGTCAGATCACGGCGAACCCTAAAGCACAGCCGTGCAAATTGCACGCCCCCCGCGACAAATCGGGGCAAAACATCGCGATTGGGTG
>JAJRRE010000336.1 GCA_024279745.1 Alphaproteobacteria bacterium | reverse complement strand
GGACTGGCCTTTGCAATTGGTGCTGCCTTTGGGACATCTCAGCCGGATGTGCATATGATAATGATGTCCGCCCCAGGGCCTGATCTTGGCAAGCCAGCGCCGGTCGCCTTTTACGCGCTGACACAAGGCGCGCTTGATCGCGCGATTAACGCCGATGCGCTGGACTTGTGGGAAGGATGCCGCCCGCTTGATCAGCGCAATATGCTTATCCGTGAACCGCTTGGGATTGACCGATAGCTGGTTCTTCAACATGGAAATGGGCTGAAACGTATCGCGCATTTTATGGCTGAGGGTACGCTTGGGCATTTCACGCAGCCAGATATCGGCGTCCAGCCCCACCTGATGGGAGGCATGGCCGGTGAGCATCGGGCCACCGCGCGGCTGGGTCATATCGCCAACCAGCAGACCATTCCAACCGTCATATTTCCTGGCTCCGACGGCCAATTGCTTGACGATGTTAATCAACTCGGGATGCGCCCAATTGCGGTTGCGTTTCAGGCGCATAGCCTGCCAGGCCGGCCCGGTTGCGGGAAGCTGTACACCGCCGGCCAGACAGCCGCGCGAATAAAAACCGATGGCTTGCGGTACCAGCGGCGCGGCGAGCTTTTTATGGCCAAATAACAGCTTGGCGGGCGTCGGCCCTTTCGCCTTGGCCTTGGTTTTGGCCGCCAAAGCGCCGCTGCTTGCGACCACCGGCAAGCATAGCGCCATACCGATCACCACTGCCAATTTGCGTATATCGCCCCATTGCATGGCGCCGCACCTCCCCGATTGATTGCCCATCTGCTTGGTTCTTACCCACACTCTAACCATATCTCGGGCTAAATTTGGACCCCGGATCTTAGCCGCAGGTTAAGTTTTGAGCGTATTGGGTAAAAAAACCGCGGATTGGCCGCTCAATCGACGCACTTTTGATCTCGCGGTGCTAATCCGGGCAGTAAGCCCGGGCACCTGCGATGGCGCGGGCCCAGAGCCTGATCGGTTGAGATAGAAGCACTTCGCTTCTATCGAAATCGTGAATCAGACTCTACAATAAGAACGTGAGAGCAGCCCCACTACATTAATTTGATTCCACCCAAGTCGGACCTGCTCTAAGGCCCGGCAGCCTCTTCGGCTGCTGGCGCGTTCCAAATCCTGACTTTCAAGCCGCGCCGCTTTTGATCTCGCGGTGCGGGTATTATCTGCCTCGCGTTTCTAATCCTCGCTTTGCTCGGGCAACTCCGGCGGGGCGCCGAACCGTCGGCGACGGCCTTTTGCCGTTGGGCACACAAGGTGCAGCAACTTGCCCGGAAGTGAGAAACGGGCTGGAGCCGTTGGCTCGCAGCTGTGATAGATCACGGGTCTTGGCGGTTATATATCTCCTATTTTATGATTTTTCGGAATTTGATGAAATAATGAATTGCCCGGCTATCGGGCGCATCCAATAGCCGGGCGGAACGGGTTTGCGGGAAAAAATCTGCCCCCCGCATCGGGTCAGCCTTTATCGCCGCCGGTTCCTTGTTTGGGAATTCCCTCAAATGGCAGCTTCAGTGACCACCCCAGCTTGGCCGGTCCCTCATGCTGGTACACTTCCAGGCCGATCACCATGTCGTCATGCCCCTTGACTGGCTGATCGCAATAGGTCCCGAACATCCGGTCCCAAATCGGCAGGGCAAAGCCGTAATTGGTGTCATGTTCACGCCGGATAATTGAGTGGTGCACCCGGTGCATGTCCGGCGTAACCAAAAACCAGCGCAAAACCCGGTCAAGCCCTAGAGGCAACTTGATATTGGCGTGGTTAAACATCGCGGTGCCGTTCAAGATGACCTCAAACAGCACGACGGCCACTGCGGACGGGCCGAAAATGAATACCAGAACGATCTTATACAGCATCGACAGGCCGATTTCGATGGGATGAAAGCGCAATGCCGTGGTCACGTCGATGTCGAGGTCCGAGTGGTGCATTTGATGCACGCGCCATAGCATTGGGATCTTGTGCGAGGCCAGATGTTGCAGCCAAATGGCGAAATCCAAAATCAGAACCACAAGGACAATTTCCACCCAAGCCGGCAGATCAACCAGATGCAGCAGGCCAATCTCATGCGCCTCAGTATAAAACGCCGCGGCCACCGCCACCAGTGGAATAAAGAAAACGCTCATCAGGCGTACAAGCACACTGTCAACGCCGATGATGGCGCCATTGGTGAACCAGCGTTTGCCCTTGGAGATGGTGAGCTTGCGCCGTGGCAGCGCCAGTTCCAACAGCGCCATGACAGTGAATATGCCGATAAACGCGCTTAGTCGCAGGACCGGTTCGCTTAGGCCGCCAAAGATCTCCATGTCTCACCTCGCTCATTACTCATAAATCGCCCAAAAGATCATGCTTCTGCCATAACCGATTAGCGCTGGCGTGGGGGGTCACAAGCGCGTTATGGCGACATTCGGTCTCGCGCCGCGGGGACATAACTCAGCCTAAGCGGACCCGCTGATGGCGCGCCCGGGCACCGCGTTCCAGAGCCGCAACAATCAGCCGATCAAGATCCAATGCCCGCGCCAGTAATTCCAAAAAGCGCGTTTCTTCCGCATTGACGCTCAGATCGACCGCCGCCACCTCCAGCGCCAGCATATAGGCCGTTTCGCGCAGATCCGCCGACAAGGTATTGCCGATCATGTTCAACATCACATTCAGCCCATTCTTTCCAGCCAGGACCTTCCCGCAATCTTGCGAGACACCGATCAGATCGGCAGCGGCATCAAACTGTTCGAACATGGGAAGTTCCGAAACAATGCTGCCAATGCGCGACAGCTCTTGATCGGACATCGATCGGTCCACGGCTGATGTCGCCACCATGGCGTAAATCAACGCTTCTTGCGGGCTAAGACTGGCAGGCATTGGTCGCTCCTTGCACGATTTCATTATTGGGGAATCACAAACTCATATGTAACTGTTACGCGCAATGGCGCAAGTGCAAGCAGCTCCGGACGCGGCGCTTTGTCGGCCACTAAATGGGACAAACCGTGCCGGCCAAACCCGGTACGGCAGATATCGCCGGAACAGCGCGGTGATGGCTCCTTCAGCGCGACATGCGAAATTGGTTGGCATTTAGCATTTGCGCCAGTAGGGTGCGGGCCAATTCTCGATAATTTAAATGCCTGCGCCGCGCGCACCCAGACGCTTCGTGGGCTGAAAGTCATCCAAAGATGAGTACCAAATCAGATACCGCCGCAACTGCTTCGCCCGATATCAGCGACCTGGCCAAAGACGCCCGTTCCTGGCCGTTTGAAGAAGCCCGCCGGCTGGTTAAGCGTATGGACCGGATCAAAGGCGGCGATAAAACGGTGATCTTTGAGACAGGCTATGGTCCGTCGGGCCTGCCGCATATCGGTACATTTGGCGAGGTCTCGCGCACGTCGATGGTGCGCCATGCCTATGAGACGCTGACCGGCGAGAAAACGCGGCTGATCTGTTTTTCCGACGACATGGATGGCTTGCGTAAAGTGCCCGACAATGTCCCCAACAAGGATATGCTAACCGCGCATCTGGACAAGCCGCTGTCGGTTGTTCCCGACCCGTTCAGCGCCGATCCTGCCAACCCTGATTATCCCAGTTTCGCCGCCCATAACAATGCGCGGTTGCAGAAGTTTCTCGATCAGTTCGGCTTTGATTATGAATTTTTGTCGGCGTCGCACGTCTACAAGTCCGGTCAGTTCGACGAGGCCTTGCTGCACATGCTCAACGTCTATGACAAGGTGATGGACATCATCCTGCCGACTCTTGGCAAGGACCGGCGCGCCACCTATTCGCCGTTCCTGCCGATCTGCCCGCGCACCGGCAAAGTGCTGCAGGTGCCGATGATTGAGCGCGATGCCAAGAAAGGCACGATTGTTTATGTCGATCCTGAAACCGGCGATAAAGTTGAGACCACAGTCACCGGCGGCGCGGTCAAATGCCAGTGGAAAGCCGATTGGGCGATGCGCTGGTTCGCTCTTGGCGTCGACTATGAAATGGCCGGTAAGGACCTGATCGATTCTGTCGCCCTGTCGTCAAAGATCTGCAAAGCGTTGGGCGCACCGCCGCCCGAAGGCTTTAACTATGAGCTGTTTCTGGACGAGCAGGGGCAGAAGATTTCCAAGTCCAAGGGCAATGGACTAACCATTGAAGACTGGTTGCGTTATGCCACGCCTGAATCCCTGTCGCTGTATATGTTCCAAAAACCCAAGACCGCCAAGCGGCTCTATTTCGATGTCATCCCCAAAGCCGTCGACGAATATCTGACCTTCCTGGCCAAATTCCCAGCATTGGAAGGCAAGGCCGTTATCGACAATCCAATCTGGCATATTCACGCAGGCCAGCCGCCAGCCGCTGAATTACCAATCAGCTTTGCCCTGCTGCTTAATCTGGTATCGGCATCCAATGCAGAAGACACAGATACATTGTGGGGGTTCATTCGCCGCTACGCGCCCGGTGCCACCGCGCAGGATCATCCGGTGCTGGATCAGCTAGCCGGTTATGCAGTTGCCTATTACAAGGATTTTGTGAAGCCGACCAAGAAATTCCGGGCGCCAGACGACAAGGAACGCACCGCGCTTGCCGCCCTCGACAAGGCATTGGCAGGCGTTGATGCCGATAAGGCGACGGGCGCGGAGCTGCAGACTATTGTTTATGAAGCGGGCAAGACAAACGGTTTCGCCGATAATCTGCGCGACTGGTTTAAAGCGATATATGAGGTTTTGCTAGGGCAAAGCCAGGGGCCGCGCTTTGGCTCATTCATTGAGCTGTACGGGGTCGAGAACACCCGCAAACTGATCGCCGCCGGGCTTGATGGCGCGCTTTTGAAGAAGTAGCGTCATTGCGCTCGTTGATTCAGCTCACGGCTATTTCGAGCACAGCTCGAGCCTACGCGTGTGCGCCGAACTATCGGCGGGGCTGCGCTTGCAGCCCGTAGTAATAGCCCTCAATGATATTGCTCACGGCTATTTCGAGCGCAGCTCGAGCCTACGCGTGTGCGCCGAACTATCGGCGGGGCTGCGCTTGCAGCCCGTAGTAATAGCCCTCAATGATTTCGCTTAACGCTATTTTGAGCGCGAGCTTTAAGCCTCGCGTCATGTCGTACATGCGGCGCATAGTGGCGCGCCGTGCATTCTTCCGGAGCCGCCCCGACGCCGCTGCCGCTGCCGCTGC
>JAJRRE010000335.1 GCA_024279745.1 Alphaproteobacteria bacterium | reverse complement strand
CGGTTTAAATCAAACCGCTGCGCAAAGCCCCTCCCCCACTGCGGGGAGGGGTTGGGGTGGGGGGTATTAAAAATTTCTGTATCACTACGAAGACCTTGTTTTGCATTAAGGAATGCACTTTGTGCATCTACCCTTGTCCCGACACCCCACCCTGGCCCTCCCCGTCAAGGGGAGGGAAAGCAAGGAGCTAAGTTCAGTATTTCGTTTTCAAGTCCCGATCTTGGTTCATAGCTCGATGAAGTCGTAGATCATTAAACAACTGATACACCGAACAAAATTTAACCGGACAGCAGTGGAACAAGTCCCGCGATGACATCGTTAGTATTGCAATCAGCGTCCGCCACCTCAATAAAAAACCGTTATCTCAACCAAACCAGTGAATAAAGCAGTGGCTTGAAATCTTAAACCGGACAGCAGTGAGGCTCTTCCCACTTGGCTGTGCCTGCCACATTTTTTTTTCAACTGCACCATAGCGGCTTTATTCAGGGTCAATTTCCCCGGCCTGCAGCCAGTTGAAATGGATCGGGAACCCTTCAGTATTGAGCATATTGACAACTTCGTTCAGCGGCAAGCCGACAACGTTGGTATAAGAGCCGTTGATCTTTTGCACAAAACAGCCTGCCAGCCCCTGAATTGCATAGCCGCCCGCCTTGCCCCGCCATTCCCGGCTCGCCACATAGCTTTCGATTTCGGCCTTTGATAGACGCTTAAAGCGCACTTTGGTGTCGACCAGCTTCACCCGTACTTTGTCATCGGGGGTGATCAGGCACAGCCCGGTCACAACTTTGTGCGAGCGCCCGGACAACAATTGCAAGGACGCAACGGCTTCTTCCACATGCAGGGGCTTGACCAAGATGCGCCGCCCAACCGCCACAACCGTATCGCCAGCCAGCACATGAGCGTCCGCCAGAGTTTTGTCATTGGCGATGGAATCACGCGCTTCCAGAGCTTTGGCACGAGCCAGGCGGGTCGCCAATGTGCGCGGCATTTCTCCGCGTTTGGGCGTCTCGTCAATCGAGGACGGGCGCAGCCCATCGGGCTCAATACCAACCTGGCCAAGCAAAGACAGTCGGCGCGGCGAAGCGCTGGCCAAAACCAGTTTGGGCCTGAGTTCCGCGCGTCGTCCGGTGGGCTTGGTGCGCGCGCGCTGCTGACGCAGCGTTTCCCGGCGCGGTCCATCGGTCCTACTTAAAGCGGTAAGTGATCCGGCCTTTGGTGAGATCATAGGGCGTCATTTCAACCAATACTTTGTCACCCGCGAGAACGCGGATACGGTTTCTACGCATACGGCCCGCCGTGTGCGCAATGATTTCATGCTCTTTATCTTTGTCTTCCATTTCCAGCTGCACCCTGAAGGTAGCATTGGGCAGGAGTTCGACAACGATCCCATTAAATTCTAAAAGCTCTTCTTTCGCCATGAAACCTCTCTCAAAATGGCAATTTTGGCCGGACAATGCGCCCGAATGAGCCACAAAGGCAAGGGCTATGATTGCGCTTCTTCGTTTATCGACCGGTTTTATGGGTTTAGTAGGATGATAGGCCAGGAAATAGGCCAAAATTACGAAAAAATCTTACCTCCGCTTCCCTTTGTGGCGGCGATTAGCAATCTTGCCTGGCCTCGGCACTATTGTCTGATCAGCGATATAGATCTTTCCTTGTCGGCGGAAGGGGAGAGGGGCCACGCGCCGATTTACTGGCCAGTGTTTGATAAATGCGCGCTGTGCCACGAGTAAACGCAAGCGAAACGCCCGCCAGATAAGCAACCCAGATGCGGTAGGCCTCGGTGCCAACCAATGCCACAGCCTGATCGCGATTGGCCGTCAGATTTTCACACCAAAATCGTGTCGTCCTGGCATAGTGCTCGCGCCAACCCTCCACATCATGAATCTCAAATCCGGTCTGCTCCATGAGCTCGATGCTATGGCCAATATGATCTAGTTCACCACCTGGAAAAATATACTTTTGCAATGCCCGCTGCTCAGACCGAGAGCTGAACTTGCGCTTTTTCTTTTTGCCTCGTCGCGTAATACCGTGATTGAGGAACAGGCCGTCGGCCGCCAGCAGCGAGCGGATTTTGCTAAAATAGGCAGGCAGGCCCGCAACGCCCACATGCTCATACATGCCAATCGATGATATTTTGTCATAGGGGCCGACAAGGTCGCGATAATCGCAAAGTGCGATGCTCACCTGCCCGCTTAATCCAAGGCGTTCGATTTTGGCCTGTGCATAGTCAAATTGCTCTTGCGACAAAGTCACGCCATGGGCCTTGGCACCAAAGTTGCGGGCTGCATGGCAGATAAGACCGCCCCAGCCGCAGCCGACATCCAGCAGGCTGTCACCGGGTTTGAGGCGCAATTTGCGGCAGATCATATCGAGTTTGTCGGTTTGCGCCTGCGCCAGGGAATTGTTCCAATCGGTGAAATAACCGCAGGTATAGATCATTTCGGGGTCAAGAAACAGCGCATAGAAATCATTACCGACGTCATAGTGGAATTGCAGATAATCTTGTTCATTGCGATTGGTGCCGCGCGCGCCCTCTTCATCGCCGTCAAATGATCGGCTGCGCCGAACCGGCAGTGCCGAGGCGAACAAAAATGGCTTCAAATCACGAAAAATGCGAGATTTATCCAACGTCTTCAAGCGTCCGCGCGTGCGCTTGAATGCCAGTTGCTCGCCGATATCAATTAAGGTTCCCCCTTCAAAATCGATATGGCCCAGGGCGTAGTGACGGATCAGGCGGTCAAGTACCGGCCGACGCAACAGCGATGACACAACGCCCGCATTATTGATTGAAATGGCAAGGTTGCTGCTCACATTGGGGCCAAGCGGCACTAACGTGCCATCCCACAGCCGAACCGACATATCCAAATCCAGAGCGCCGCCGATATGGGAGACAAGATCGCGGGCGGCGGCGAGCTGGCTGTTATCAATAGTCACGATATCCACTGCTCATCAGGTTTATTTCTCAAATATTTCAGTTTGCTATCAGCTTGCCAGGTGAGATCGCCGCCAACTTGCCTTCTACAGCTGAGGTTGGCAAGAGGGCCAAACAGTTGAGTGATGTTCCGCCAACAGCAATAATGGACGTTTGATGATCTAGCTATACGTTTGGAGCACCTTCGATCTGGAAGCGCTGGCGGATTTTAGTGAACAATTGATCGCGCACCTGGCGGTAAGCGTCGAGGATCTGATCGCGGCTGCCTTGCGCCTGGATGGCCAATGTGGCGTCATAGGTCGGCCAATATTCCACATCGACGGCCATGGTCCGGGTCAGCTCAATCGCCTGATGCTGCGCTTCGGGAGATAAAGAGACCACCAGATCGAATGAGGTGTCGTGCAGGTCTTCAAAAGTACACGGGGTGTGCTGTGAGGTATCAATGCCGATTTCGTCCATCACCACTTGCACGAACGGATCGGCTTCGCCGGCGCGAACGCCTGCCGAGGCGACATAAATTCGCCGGCCCATCAAATGGCGCAAGATCCCGGCTGCCATCACCGAGCGCACGGAGTTGAGCGTGCAGGCGAACAGCACAGCACCGGGGCGCGGGTCCGGCGCCATCGGCGCGCTGGGGCTTGGACCGGGAGTTGCTGCAATGTCTGGGCTGGAGCTTTGCTCCGGGGCTTGTTTTAAGGCTGGCCCTAAGGCCTGCTCCGAGGCTGGGCCTGTGGCTGGAGCTGAGCCTTGGCCTGCGGCTGAGCCGTTTTGGTGCGGCTTGTGGGTGTCCGCGCTGCCGCCCCCCTTGTCCCTGTTGTCCCTGTTGTCCCTGCTGTCGCTGCTCGTCACCAATCAGCCCTTCCAGTGCAGCGCGCAAATCAGCGTGAACAAACGCCGCGCTGTCTTGAAGTCGAGTTTGATTTTCCCTTCCAGCCGTTCCATCAGGATTTTTGAGCCGTCGTCATGCAGGCCGCGCCGGCCCATATCAATCGCCTCAATGCGCGAGGCGGGGGCCGATTTAATGGCCTCATAATAGCTGTCACAGATCATGAAGTAATCTTTGATAATCCGCCGCATCGGTGACAGCGACAACATGAAACTATGGGTCTTGTCGCTGGTTTCACTGGAGACGTTGAGGACAAGGCGCGATTCAGCAATGGCAATGTTGAGGTGATAAGGGCCGGGAATCGGGGCGCCCTCGTCGCGTTTTTCAACTTTGAAATAATTGTCGTCGATCAGATCGTAGATCGCGACTTCGCGCTCATGCTGAATATTGGCATTGGTGCGCGCAATCGAGGCGGCATCAAGCGTGATTTCACTCAGCCGGTAACTGGCGCGCTCGCTATCGTCGCCGGCGCCATTCCCACCAGCTGCGCTGTCACCGTCCATTGGTTCGGGCGAAGCTGAATTTTCCTTATTATTCGTCATGCCCCAGCCTTATGCCAACCGAGCGGCGATGCGCTTCCAGCCCTTCCGCCCGTGCCAGCGTCATGGCCGCGCCGCCAAGGCGAGCAAGCGCCGCTGGACCCAGTTTCAGGATCGAGGTGCGTTTCATATAATCGAGCACGCCGAGGCCAGACGAAAAGCGGGCACTGCGCGCCGTCGGCAGCACATGGTTTGAGCCCGCAACATAATCGCCGATAACTTCCGGTGTATGGGCGCCCAGGAAAATCGCCCCCGCATTACGCACTTGCGCCGCCAATGCTTCCGGGTCGGCTGTGGCGATTTCCAGATGTTCAGCCGCAATACGGTTGGCCAGCGCGGCGGCCTCGTTGAGCGATTGCAGAACAATAATAGCGCCGTAATTGTTCCAGCTTGCACTGGCGATATTGCCCCGTGGCAGCACCGCCAATTGCCGGCTTACGGCCTCCTCGACCGCCTTGGCAAAGGCGGCATTATCGCTCATCAGGATCGATTGCGCGACCGTATCATGTTCGGCCTGGGCCAGAAGATCAGCCGCGATCCATTCGGGGTTATTGTCCTTGTCAGCGATTACTAGAACTTCCGACGGGCCGGCGATGGAATCAATCCCGACCTTGCCGTAGACCTGCCGCTTGGCCGCCGCCACAAAAGCATTGCCCGGGCCGACGATCTTGACCACCGGGGCGATCGTCTCAGTCCCATAGGCTAACGCTGCCACCGCTTGCGCGCCGCCTACCCGGTAGATTTCGGAAACGCCCGCCAGATCGGCCGCCGCTAGCACGAGCGGGTTTAATTTGCCGTTCGGCGTCGGCACCACCATGGCTATGCGCGCCACACCTGCGACTTTGGCCGGGACCGCATTCATCAGAACCGAGCTGGGATAGGACGCGGTGCCGCCGGGGACATAAAGCCCAACACTGTCAACCGCAGTCCAGCGCGAGCCCAGCTCAACGCCCGCGTCATCGGTGTAGTGGTCGTCTTTGGGCAATTGGCGTTTGTGATGGCTCTCAATCCGGTCGCGGGCGAAGGCCAAAGCGTCCAGGGTGTCGGCGTCGCAGGCGCTTACGGCCTGTTTGATCTCATCAGCGCTGATCTGAATACCAACCGCGGCCAGATCCAGATGGTCGAATTTCTTCGACAGCTCGATCAGCGCCTTGTCGCCATGCTCGCGCACCTGGGCAATAATATCACGCACCGTGTCATCAACATCGGCGCTGGTTTCACGCTTGGTGCCCAGAAACTCTAAAAACCGGGTATCGAAATCATCGTCGGCCGTGTGCAGATGTTGTGGCATGGCAGTTACAGCGGCGTGGCCGCTCGTCCTTGTCGATTGCAGTTAAACAGATGAAGTGGGCAATTGCAGACCAATATCTACAGCGCGGCAGCGACATTAGTTTAGGATCAACACTTCGCCGGCGCTAGCGGATTTTTTGCGCGGGGTTTATCCCTCGTCGTCGTCAGCGCCCGGATGCGCCGGTTTGTGATCGGTTTTCCACACACCGCCCAAATCGCGCAATTCCGCTTCGATACACTCAACACTCAAACGAATGGCGCCGCCGCCCGAGAACGACAGGGTAATGAAGCCGCCCGGCGCCTGGGCCGTTTCAAACTGGATCGCCAGCAAAGACAGCACATCGCGCTTGTTGTTCAGATCGATGCCCAGCAGCTGCGTGGATAGTACGCGCTCAAAGCGAATGGCACAGCGCCGGCGCTGCAACGGCGTCTTGGCTCTGGTTTTGGGTTTTTCAGCTTCCACCCAGTCGAAGCGGTTGCAAATGGCGGCTAGACGCTGTTCGCCCGGTAGATAAGCGATGTCGCCGATTTTCAGAACCGCATCTTGCAGATGGGCTGAAATCACGTTGAGATCGTCTGCATCCAGGGCAATGAGTTTGAGATCATCCATGTCAGGTGTAAATCCGATGGCCGTGATGAAGGAGCAGCGCACCGCAAAGGCGAGGCGGGGCTTTAAATGAGCAGTGATGCGCGTGTGGAAGAAAGCAGTGATACTGGCCGCGCGCGCAAGGTGCAATGGGGGCGTCCATTAAAAGTCTGTAAACCGGTTAAGCGCCCCCAGAAAAAGTGGTTTCGTGTGCCGCTAATATCAATCGCTGATGCGCTCGATATTGGCGCCGCAGCGCGACAATTTCTCTTCCAGACGCTCAAACCCGCGATCGAGATGATAAACGCGGTTGATCATGGTCTCGCCGTCCGCCACCAGACCGGCGATGACCAGCGAGACCGACGCGCGCAGATCCGTCGCCATGACTTGCGCACCGTGCAGCTCACCAACGCCCTTCACCGTGGCCGTATCGCCGTGCAACTGAATGTCGGCGCCCAGGCGAACCAGCTCCTGCACATGCATGAAGCGGTTTTCAAAGATGGTTTCGCGGATAACACTGGTGCCGTTTGCCTTGGCCATCAATCCCATGAACTGCGCCTGCAAATCCGTCGGGAAGCCGGGGAAGGGCTGGGTCTCGATCGTAACCGGTTGCAGCTCGGCGTCCTGGCGCGAGACGCGCAGACCGTTATCGGTCTCGGTGATCTCGACGCCCGCCTCGATCAGCACATCACAAGCGGCGTCCAGTAAGGAGCGGCGCGCGCCTTCGAGGACGACTTCGCCGCCGGTTGCTGCTACGGCCATGGCATAAGTGCCGGTTTCAATACGGTCGGGCAGGACCCGGTGGACGGCGCCTTCAAGCTGCGAGCGGCCCTGAATATGCAAGGTCGAAGATCCAATACCCTCAATCTTGGCGCCCATCTTGACGAGGCAATTGGCAATGTCGCCAATCTCAGGCTCTTGCGCCGCGTTCTCCATCACCGTTTCGCCCTTGGCCAGCGCGGCCGCCAGTAACACATTGATTGTGGCGCCAACAGAGATCTTGGGAAACACCACGCGCGCGCCGGTCAGCCCGCCGGGAGCGGACGCGACAACATCGCCGCCTTCAATATCTATTTCAGCCCCCAAAGCCTTGAGCCCTTGCAAATGCAAGTCAACCGGCCGGGTGCCGATGGCGCAGCCGCCAGGTAGCGACACGCGGGCCTGGCCGCAGCGGGCCAGCAGCGGGCCCAACACCCAAAAACTGGCGCGCATCCGCGATACCATCTCATAGGGCGCCGTGGTATCGACAATATCGCGGGCGGTCAGATGAACGGTCTCGCCAAGCTGCGTGTGCTGTCCCGCACGTTTGCCGTCAATGGTCAGATCAAGGCCGTGATTGCGCAAAATCCGCATCAGCATATTGACGTCGGCCAGATTGGGCACATTTTTCAAGGTCAGCGTATCGGGTGTGAGAAGCGCGGTAATGAGCAGCGGTAATGCGGCGTTTTTGGCGCCCGAGATCGGGATGGTGCCATTGAGCTTGGCGCCGCCAATGATTTTGATTCTGTCCATTATGCTGTTCCATTCTTCTCAGATAGGGCCTCTCAGATCGGGCCCTCTCAGATATGACCCACTCAGGTATGATCCTGTTAGCGCTTGTCCCCGCGCCGGGGCTTTAACGCTTCCCCTTATTCAGGGCCGCGCGCACGACAATAAGACCGGCCGCCTCGAACCTGTTTTGTAAAGCGGTAACGCCTTAAGATAAAGGATTGGTTTACCATGTTTTGGTGAGGGCTGGGGCGGGAGGCGATTTTTAGCCCAATTCCACTTACTCGGTGTTGTCTTTTTCCGCCGCGTTCTTGTCTGGGCAAGCCGGAGCATCGGCAACTTCGGCAATGGCGCGGCCTCGGGCCTGGGCCTTGCGTTTTTTCAAATTGGCCCGCAATTGCGCCGCCAGCCGCTCCTGGCGTCCTGCGACCTTGCCGCCTGGCCGCCCTTTTACCTTGCCGTCGGGGCAGTTGTTTGATCTAGTATCAACGTCCTGTTTTGCCTTACCATCTACGCTCATTCAGATCTTTCCCGAAGTTTGCAACGCCCTACCGATCCAGCAGATTGTATCGGTTTTCGTTGCGTCTTTGCGCTCTTCTAGCAGGTTTTGCGGGTTTTGGCCTCTCGCCTGCTGCGCTTTGGCCCATAAATTTGTCAAAGCAGCGCTTGCCCTGCTCGTCCTCCTATGGCATTTTGCACCCGATTCTGGAGCTGCTTACGTATTAAAGTCGGCCCCTTTGTCAAAACCCAATCGCAGATTGGCAGTTTACGATTTGCCTGGCCTTGCCGGTTAGGCTTTTTGCAACTGTGGCCTGTTGCGCAATTGCTGCCGTAGCTCAGGGGTAGAGCACTCCATTGGTAATGGAGAGGCCGACAGTTCGAATCTGTCCGGCAGCACCACGGGTCTTCGTGTGTTTTTGTTTGCGCGAAACAGAAGATAACATCTTTGTAAATCAACAACTTGTGCCGCTTTTAACCATCTAAATTGCTGGCAGAACATGCTGTCTCGCGCCCGGGTCTTCGTTGAAAACGGGGGCAAGGGGCTTATCTGGTCGATAATTTGCGGTTCGGTTTATATATATCAGCTCACCTCCTTGTCCAACTGACTGCGTCAGTTTTTCTTTTTCACCGGCCTTGGCGCTCACGCACACAGGG
>JAJRRE010000334.1 GCA_024279745.1 Alphaproteobacteria bacterium | reverse complement strand
GCGCCTTTTCGGGGCCGAAGCCCTGTTGGCCTGGTATGATCGGGATCGGCGCGAGTTGCCGTGGCGGGTTAATCCTGGGCTCAAGGCCGACCCGTATCGGGTGTGGTTGTCGGAAGTCATGCTGCAGCAGACCGTCGTCAAAGCTGCAATTCCCTATTACAACAAATTCCTCAAGCGCTGGCCGAGCGTGAAGAAATTAGCCGCCGCAGATCTTGACGACGTCATGCGCGAATGGGCCGGGCTGGGTTATTATACGCGCGCTCGCAATTTGCATAAATGCGCACAGGTGATCGTGGCGGATTTTAAGGGAAAGTTTCCGCGTAATGAAACGGAGCTTTTAAAGCTGCCGGGCGTCGGCCCTTATACAGCCGCTGCCATTGCCGCGATCGCCTACGATATTCCTGCGACCGTTGTGGACGGTAATGTGGAGCGGGTGGTGGCGCGCCTTTTCGCGGTGTGCGAGCCGCTACCGGGTGCCAAACGCGAGCTTAAGAAACTGGCAACCACCCTGACGCCGCCGCTCCGCTCGGGAGATTTTGCTCAGGCGATGATGGATCTTGGGGCCACGGTCTGCACACCCAAAAGCCCCTCTTGCATGATGTGTCCGTTGCAACGCGAATGTGCGGCAAGTGCGCGGGGCAATGCGGCGGCTCTGCCTGTGCGCGAGAAAAAAGCAGCCAAGCCCGTGCGCTACGGTATTGCATTTTTGACCCTGCGCGAAGATGGCAAACTATTGTTGCGCCAGCGCCCCGAGCGCGGTTTGCTGGCGCGCATGATGGAAGTCCCCTCGACCGACTGGGATGAGAGCGGCTGGGTCAGTGATGTTGATGCGGTGCGGTTGGCACCGGTGCGCGCCGATTGGTGGCCGGTTCCCGATGTCGTCACTCATGTATTCACGCATTTCAAACTGCAAATTAAAGTGCATCGTGCGATGGTGCCGGTTGAAACGACGTTGAATTTTTGGGCGGATGGGCGGCGCTGCCATTGGATCTCACGTCACGATCTGGAAGGGCAGGCGTTGCCTAGCATAATGCGCAAAATTATTGCTCATGCCATGAAAGACGCCAGCTAAACGCAGCTACGAGCTGAGCGTGGTTCGGTTTAGTTCAATCCGGCCTGGCTGCACATGAATTTGACCTTGGCGGTATTAGCGGTGTTGTTTGCGATCTGGCCCATCAGCGTGGTCTCAGTTCCACCTTCCTCACCCAGCCGAACAAAATAGCGCTGCTCAAGATCTTGCCCGCTTGCTCCTTTATAGCGGACATAACCGCATATATTTGTCTGGCCGCGTTGTTTGCCGGTGGCGGTGTCCAGGGAGACCAGTTTGGCGCTGCCATCGTCGATGCCACTACTTTTGATGATCTGGCGCACGCCTGTGTTAACGAGCCTTTTTTGCGCGCCGCTTAGCGCCGTGCCGCCAGCACCAGCCGCGGCGGGTACGTCTGACAATGAGCTGGATTTTGTACAACCGCCGAGCAGCACGCTGCTAGCGATCATGGTGACAATGCCAATCGGAGAAGTTGTTGTCGAGCGCCGCATATCTATCATTCCACTTCTTAACTCCAACCTGCTTTGGTGGGAGCACTACTCTTAGCGAATAGCGAAGCAATGTGATAGGGGCAAGCTGCGGCAGATTTAAGAAGACCGGAAAATGGGACCGGCTATTGTCCGCTTATGGTTTGGTTAGTCTGTGCGGCCTCGAATATGAGTGTTCGCCCGGCACCGAAAACTCTGCGAGTTTGCCCACACGGCAAAGCCGGCAACCTTGCCCCGGACGGCAAAGCCGGCAACCTTGCCCCGGACGGCAAAGCCGGCAACCTTGCCCCGGACGGCAAAGCCGGCAACCTTGGAGGAGGCTGCCGGCCCAGCAGGCTGAACGCGGGTTGCGGACGCGCAAGGCCTGCAGATTGTGCCAATTACTTGGGCAACAATACCTTGTCGATGACGTGGATCACGCCGTTGGACTGGCGCACATCGGCGATGGTAACTTGGGCTGTGCCGCCATTTTCATCGGTCAGAAAGATCTTGCCGTTTTTCATGGTCGCCCAGAGTTTATCGCCACTGACAGTTTTAATGGCGTGCTGGCCGCCGTCGTCGGAGATCATTTTGCCGATCATGCCGCTCAGCGCATTGGTGGCGACAACATGCGATGTGAGAATTTTAACCAGCATGGCTTTGTTCTTGGGCTTGAGCAGCGTTGCCACCGTGCCTTTGGGAAGTTTTGCGAAAGCGGCATTGGTTGGCGCGAATACGGTGAAGGGTCCCTTGCCTGATAAGGTTTTCACCAGGCCGGCAGCTTTGACAGCAGCCACCAAGGTTGTGTGGTCTTTGGAATTCACCGCATTTTCAATAATATTGCGCGAGGGGAACATTTTCGCGCCGCCGACCATGACGGTTTTCTCTGATTTCATCATGGCTTTCTTGGCATGACTTGCCGCCAATGCGGCGCTGCTGCCTGCTAGACCAAGAACAACCGCGGCCATTACAATTTTTTGCAGTTTCATTATCGTCAAACTCCCGACTGATGTGATGTTGATTTTACTACCGAGTTAGCGCGGGCCTTGTATGCCCGGCTATGATCCAGCTACGGCGGGCGCCATAAAAAGGTTTCAAAAAAGTTTGCAGATGGGAAAAAATAAGTGGCGCGGCTGCAATGCTGCGGGCGATTGGAACAGCGCAACCAGCACAGCGCCGGGTGATCGAATACTCAATCCTGGGGCCGCGCGGCGTTATGGCGTCCCTTTAGGATGAAACTCTTGCAACCTTGACACCTTGCCGCTTTCCACAATAGGTGTTGGGCAGCCGATCCGGTTGCTGCAAGGCATTGGTGTAGAAAACGGAGGCCGCTGCGTGCTATTT
>JAJRRE010000333.1 GCA_024279745.1 Alphaproteobacteria bacterium | reverse complement strand
TTTGCGGCTCAGTTTGGCTCGTTAACCGGCCATCCTTTGTTTGACCTGATACTCTAATCGAGTAATCTGGTCTTTTAGCTTAAGTTTTTCTCGTTTCAATTTGGCGATCGTAAGCTCATCTGATGATGGGCTGGCAAATTCGTCTGCTATCGTGCGGTCAAGTACGCGATGTTTTTCCGTTAGCTCTGCCAGATGCGCTGATAATGCCATTAGAGTCCTCCGTTTTCGAGGGTTTCGGTACCGTGAATGTAGCGCTATTGCGGCGAAATGTCCAAGTCGAACTTCATCCTTAGGGTAAAGGCTGTGCACAGCAAAGGCGCTGGCGCACAGGGTTAGACTGGCCCGCCGATAGGGGCGCACTACATGAATTAGATAGGCGCACCCACGCGAATTGAAAGCTATCCAGGGCAAATTTTACGGTTAAAGTTTATGCAATCTGTGTGTTATCTATCTGCTTGAACGTGTTAACTTGTTCAATATTTCGAACAGATTCAGATGGAAACAATGTTTGCGGTCTTGCGCCTGAGCCGGGGCGCTATAATATTTGCGCAAGCTGAGCGATTCGAACCACTTAACTTTTCCGGTACTGCAAAAGTTTCATGACAACTCAAAACGAGCGTGAATTACGAGAAGCCTTGGCACGGATGCGTGCGTCCCATCGTGAGCTCGATCTCAAGATTGTGGCGCATGAAGAAGTCGTGCCGCGCGACCAGCTGCTGATTACCCGGTTGAAAAAGAAAAAGCTCAAGATTAAAGATGAGATAATCGCGCTGGAAGATCAGCTCTTGCCTGATATTATTGCGTGAGCTGTTTCGCGATACTACAGGCTTTCGGTAAAGGCGACTGCGCAAGGATTGAGCACTGGCGCCCAAAAATTCACAGCGAGAAAATCAAAGGAAATTGCAATGGCAGATGGACCGGCAAAAGTCTCCGTGGTGATGGGCAGCCAGTCCGACTGGCCGACCATGCAGCGTGCTACTGATATTCTCAGCGAAATGTCCGTTGATTTCGAGGTCGAGATTGTGTCGGCGCATCGCACGCCCGATCGGCTGGTGGAATTTGCCAAGAAGGCCAGCGCGCGCGGTATTAACGTGATCATTGCCGGTGCTGGCGGAGCCGCACATTTGCCGGGCATGATCGCAAGCATGACGACGCTGCCGGTGCTTGGTGTGCCGATCCAGTCGAACGCATTGCGCGGGCAGGACAGTCTTTTGTCTATTGTGCAAATGCCCGGCGGCGTGCCAGTGGGAACCTTGGCGATTGGCGAGGCTGGTGCGACCAATGCCGGCCTGCTGGCGGCGCAAATTCTGGCTCTGAGTGATGGAGACCTGGCCGCAAGGATAAGCGCCTATCGTACCAAGCTGACCGCCAGCGTTGAAAAAAAGCCCGCAAGTATCGTGAAAGCACTTAAGGCTTACGCGGCAATAGCACCAAACAATAATGAGTGAGGGCAAAGATGCGCTAACACCGCTGCCCCCCGGCTCGACCATTGGCATCTTGGGCGGCGGGCAGCTGGCTCGCATGATGGCCGTGGCGGCGGCGCAACTGGGCCTGCACACCCATATTTTTTCAGACGTTAGCGGCCCGGCATTTGATGTGGCACCGCGCGCAACCAGCGGCGATTATAACGACCAAGATGCCTTGGCGACCTTCGCTGCCGCAGTCGATGTTGTCACTTATGAGTTTGAGAATGTACCCGTTGCGGCGGCTGATTTTTTGCAATTAAAAGTGCCGGTTCGGCCCGGCTCAAAGGCGCTGACCATTGCGCAGGACCGATTGCGCGAAAAAACCTTTATTGCCGATCTGGGAATTACTGTGGCGCCTTTCGCCGCGGTTGATTGCACCGATGATCTGGCGCAGGCCATGAGGGCTTTTAATGCGCCGGCAATCTTAAAAACGCGCCGCCTCGGCTATGACGGCAAGGGGCAGCAAACTGTCGCACCGAAGGGCGACCATCGGGCCGCCGTCAGCGCGCTCAAAGAGGCCCCGGCCATTTTGGAAAAACGGCTTGAATTTGAGGCTGAACTATCGGTGCTGGTCGTGCGCGGCCAGGACGGTGCAACTTGTTTTTATGACTGCCCACGCAATTATCATTCAGCCGGTATCTTGCATCACAGCACGGTGCCGGCGGGTTTGCCGTCATCGGTGATCGAAGAGGCGCGCACTATTGCCGCCACCATTACTGAGGCGCTGGATTATGTCGGCGTGCTGGCGGTTGAGCTGTTTTATCTTGGCGAACCCTCTGTACTGGCTGCGGGGAAAAGCGCTGTTTCGCTGGTAGTCAATGAAATCGCACCGCGCGTGCATAATTCCGGACATTGGACCCTGGACGCCTGCGCGATCAGCCAGTTTGAGAATCACATCCGTGCGGTCGCCGGCTGGCCGCTTGGATCGGCAGATCGTCATAGCGATGCCATTATGCACAATCTCATCGGGCATGAAGCTGATGACTGGCGCGAGCTGGCAAGTCAGGACGGGGCTTGCGTGCATTTATATGGCAAGCGGCAGGCGCGCGACGGGCGCAAAATGGGGCATATCACGCGGCTCAGCCAGCTGCGGCCCAAATCATAGCGCCGGATCTGCACAGGCTATAGTGAATTCACCTAGATTTTGTTGCTGTCGAGGTGGACTTTATCGCCAGCTTTTGGTAAAAAAGGCCAATTATTCGCCAAGGATAGGTCCTAATGGTGCAGTTTCGTGCGCCATTCCAAGACGTTTCATTTGGCTAACCAGCTGATAAATCAGACAAAACCAAGGATAGGCGCGCGTGCAGGTTCTCGTTCGTGATAACAATGTCGATCAGGCGCTCAAAGCCCTGAAAAAGAAGATGCAAAGAGAAGGCATCTTCCGTGAAATGAAGCTTCGTAATTTTTACGAGAAGCCGTCCGAGAAAAAGGCGCGCCAGAAGGCTGAGGCCGTGCGCCGTGCGCGCAAACTGGCTCGCAAAAAGCTGCAGCGCGAAGG
>JAJRRE010000332.1 GCA_024279745.1 Alphaproteobacteria bacterium | reverse complement strand
TAAGATCAAAGCACTCCAAACCAGGGCGGGTATTTCGTGTTCGCGTTGAGATCCCAGGCGATCGGCAGCAAACAAGGTCAGGCTGCGGCCCAATCCCAGATCGAATAGATTTAGATAGCCAACCAGCATCCAGATAATGGTCAACAAGCCAAACCGGGTGGTGCCTAAACTGCCAATTAAAAGAGGTAGGCAGATGACCGCAACGCCTAACGGAATTATTGCCCCCAGAAGGCTCCAAAAGCCGTTCTTAGCCAATAGGGGCTGTGACAAAAGATTTTTTATTGCTGTCATGGTTTAGCGCCCGTTTCTGCATCGCAAAGTTTGGCCACGGTAGCCAGGTTCGATGGTTCCTTCGCGATGGATAACGTTGGTGAAACGGTAGCTGGATATGGTGCTTTTTGAGCAGTCAAGTTTCATCGTCTCAAGCTCGCATCCCGCAGTGCCTTGGCAATAATGCCGGCCTGGCGTTCAATCGAATGATGGACCTCAATATAATTTTGGCAATTGGCGCCTGCTTCGATGCGCTCAACCCGGCGATCAGCAAGATAGGCAATACGCTCATACCATTGCCGCTCATCGCGGGCGCTATAGCCAAGGGGTTTGCCGTTAAAGGGCTCAAACAGGTTTTGGTTAATGCCGACCGGGGAGCCGATGACTGTTTTACCGCAAGCCATATATTGCAAAAGTTTATATGCCGATTTGCGATTTGAAAACTCGTCCTCATGCAGCGGCATGATGCCAATGTCATGGCTGGCAATCAATGCGATTTCGTTTTCCTGTGACCACTCATAGCGCCGGGCCTTAAGCTCTGGCACACTGTCTCCGGCGCCGATCAAATGCACCTCGCAGCGGTTTTCATCACTGAGCCGGTTGAGGGTTGGGGTTATCATCGGCAAATAGCATCGGGCCGTGATCGGCGTGCCAATCCAACCCACCTTCAATGGCCCGGAGGCAGGATTAAGAATCGCTGTCGAAGCAGTCTGTTCAGCCACGGCCGCATAGTCTTTGGTTGCCAGCGCTACGGGAACTTCGCGAACATCTGAACCGCCCATGCTTCTTATATCGTCGACCAAGAATGAATTCGAGGCGGTAATAATAGCGGCACGGCTGATCAGCGTTTCAAATTTTCGGCCAAGTACGGCACGCAACAATTTGTTCTTATGCTTGCGGTAGCTTAACCACCAGGCGTCGTCAAAATCCAGGACGATAGGCGGCGCGGCCAGTGCCAGGAAATTTTCCATCCAGGCGGGAAAAAAAGGAAGAATTTCTTTTTCGCACCAAATCACATCAAAGTGCCGCGCACGCAAAACGTCTTGCAGACGTTTGAAATAACCACCCAGGATGGATTGCGATCCGGGTAAGGCGCGAGCCGGGCGCGATGAAGCCAATGAGGTCGCAGCTGATTGCTTATCCGGCGCATGATTGGAATTTGAGTTCGGTTTGCCGTATAAATTGTTCAGATAGCGGGCGCTCAGTAATGGCGCAAAAGTGAGAGAGATCCCGCGCTGTTTCAAACAGGCTTCAAACTGATAATGCCGGGTGCGACTGCTGGCGCCGTTCTCCTCATACCGCGTTAGCACCAGCACATTCATGATTAGCCCACCCGACCTTGTCCCGATTAGTCAGGTTGCTAAATGCGTCATTGCAGGATCGACGTCAATGGGCTTGCTCCCGAAGGCGCTTAGCGCCCCAGACGCTTAGCGGCCCAGACGCTTGAAGTCATGGACCAATTGCGCCAGCGGCGAGGGCCCTGATTGTGATCGTTGGGCCGTGCTACTGCAACAATTTGATCAAGGCCAGACGCCCTGCCGCCCTGGCAATATCAACAGCCAGTTCACGTTTTTTGTTGCGCAGCGATTTACTGGCGCCAACTTTCACCAGAAGTTTGGCAATTCTGGTGTGTCCGCCGGCGCTGGACAGCATTAGAGCAGAATTGCCAAAGCGATTACGCTCATTGATCCGGGCGCCAGATTTAATCAAGCTGTTGACAATTTTCGACTGGCCGGCGCGTGCAGCCAGCATAAGCGGCGTATTGCCCGATTGAGTTGTATGATTGATCGCCTGTTTGGTTTTTATAAGCTGCCGTGCCAGGGCTTTGTGCCCGTTAATCAGGGCGATTGTGAACGCAATATTGCCCTCGACATTTGGTTGCAGCTGATTGGCCCCGGCCTTGATCAAGGACATCCCGGCGCTGGTATTGCCCTTCTGCGCGGCAATGAACAAAGCGGTACGGTATTGCGCGTCGACCGAATTGAGCGTGGCACCTGTTGAGATGAGTAAATCGATCATTTTGCCGTTGCAGCGTGCGGCGCTTAGCATGAGCAAGGACTGGGGTCCCGCTACAATCGTATCGGCATTGGCGCCATAGCGCAGCAACAACCGGACCGTGTTGAAATAGCAGCGACGTATGGCATGGCTCAATGGCGTGTGATCGAATTTGTCGTAGTTTCCAAGAACGGCTTTGTTCAAGAGAAGCAATTCAACAACCTTGTCCTTGCCTTCGCCAGCGGCAAGCATCAACGCGCTTTGGCCCGCTTTATTGGTCTCATTAATATTGGCGCCGGCACGCAACAAAGTTATCACGACCTCGACATGACCAGCGGCAGCAGCGGCCAGCAGCGGTGTATTACCGAATTCATCGATTGCTATTGTCGTCGCTTGTGGATTAGCGGCGAGTATTTGTTGGACCAGTTTGTCCTGCCCCCGTGCCGCAGCATCCAACAGCGCAGATCTTTTTGACCGCCGCTTGCTCACGAGCTGGGAATATGACGCGCCGCGATTGGCTTTGCGCGGCTTACGCGTGGTTTTGATCAGCGGGCGTTTGCGCTTCTTAGTCGTGCTCTTGGCTCCGATTTGAGGCCGTATAATCGTGGCCCAATCGGTTGTGTGTGGCGTTGCAGGCGCTAAAGATGGCTCACGCGGCCCCAAAGCTGCGGATGCAGGCGCGCGCGATGGTACCGGGATGGATGAAGGTGAGGGCAAAGAAGAGGGCGCCGGCGTTGTGGTTTTCGGAGGGGAAGCTGCGGCGCGTTTCGTCGGACGCCGCGAGGGGACTGGTACAGTAAGCGCCAGGTTTTTCAGCAATGCCTCGGCTTTACCGCTACCAGCTTTGGCAGATCGGCGCAGCCAGAACGTCGCTTTGGTGCGGTTTGATACAACGCCGCTGCCCGACAAATACATTTTTCCCAGAGTAAACTGGGCGGCACTATGGCCTTGCCGCGCTGCCGCCAGCAGCAGCTTTATGGCGCGTTTATTGTTCTTGGGCACACCGCGTCCGGCGCGGTTCAATAACGCAAGTTGATATTGCGCATCAGATACACCCCGGCGGGCCAGCGGGCGCAGCAGCCTTACCGCTTTGCCGTAATCGCGCCGGATCATGGCTTTGGCGACTTTTGCCGCTGTTTTTAGATCGCCAAGTTTAGCTGCATTTGCCGGCGTTGGCGCGCCAGGAGCGGCCATCAGGAATGCTGACAGGGCAATCGTTGCGGTTAGTGCGCGAAGGTTAAGCTGTGCCATATTTGGTCTCCACCTCAATGCCGATGTTCTTCA
This sequence comes from Alphaproteobacteria bacterium, assembly GCA_024279745.1. Taxonomy (GTDB): domain Bacteria; phylum Pseudomonadota; class Alphaproteobacteria; order Rhizobiales; family Hyphomicrobiaceae; genus JAJRRE01. Next base: position 6,593 of record JAJRRE010000332.1, on the reverse strand, counting down.
AAAAACCGGTTGGCAATATGCCGCCCGCACACACAATGATTGCATCGTTGTCTAATTGAACCATCTGACCGTCGTCATCGATACTTACACTATCGGGGCCAATGGCTTTTACATTCGTTGAAAGCATTACATTCAGTCGCCCTTCGGCAGCCTGGCGCTCGACCTTTTCGCGGTTTTTCAGTTTGGCACGCGAGAAGGAGCCGCTGCGATAGGAAATGGTGACCGTCGTGTCGTCTTCATCGGCAATACTGGTTGCTGCCTCAAGCGCACTGTCGCCGCCGCCAACCACCAGAACATGCTGGCCGCGATATTGTGCCGGGTCGGTCAGCCGGTAGACGACTTTCGATTGTTCTTCGCCGTCAACGCCAAGTTTGCGCGGTGTGCCGCGGCGCCCGATCGTCAGTAGGACCGACCGCGTGCGATAGCTGTTGTTCCCGGTGATGACAGTAAAGCCGCCATCTTCAATTTTGATGTCGGATACATTCTCGTCATAGCTGATCTGCAACCCGGTTTCACTGGCGACCTTGTGCCAAAATTCCAGCAAGGTTTCTTTGCTGACTTCGCGGAAATTCATTTTGCCGTAGAGCGGCAATGTCGCAGGCTGTGTCATGACAAGCTTGCCGCGCGGAAAATGCGATACCGTGCCACCGAAGCTGTCTTGTTCCAAAGTGAGATAGTTGAGGCCCTTCTCCATGGCGCCGAGGCTGGCGGAGATACCAGAGGGACCGGCGCCGATGACGATGACATCGTGCATGCCCTGTTGGCCCATGCCGCCAAGTTTGGCAATGGAGTTCATTGCCTGCCGGCCCTGCTCGACGGCATTGCGAATAAGCCCCATGCCGCCAAGTTCGCCGGCGATATACAGGCCGGGAATATTGGTTTGGAAATCGGGGCTGACGTTGGGAATATCGATGCCGCGTTTTTCAGTGCCGAAGACCAGATTGATGGCGTCGAACGGACAGGCGGTTTTGCAAGCGCCGTGGCCAATGCAATGAGTGGGCTCGATCAGTTCCGCATGACCGCCGATAATGCCGATAATCTTGCCTTCCGGGCAGGCGCGGACGCAATCGCCGCAGCCCAGGCATTTGGCATAGTCAATCTGAGGGTGCAGTGACGCCGGTTCCGTCAGCCCCGCTTCCACGGCGGCATCGCGGATGCCGCGCGCCCGTATTTCATTCCGTTTTTGAACGCCGTAATAGATAAGCCAGGCGAGTACAAGCGGCGTGGCGTATAACCCAAGCAGTGGATCAAATGGCATTTGTGGCCCTTTCCAGTAATGCCTTAAGACAGTCGCACCGGCTAAGCCAGCCCTGTCGGCAGAGCGCTTAATCCAGCTAACACGTAGCGCGTGGCGAAAAAGTGTGACGCCCTTTTAAAAGCCGAGCGTCACACTTAATGATCGCCCAATAACGCTAGTTTGTTGTTGTAAGTTTGACGCCCGATTTTTCTGCGGCAGCCATAATGGTCGCCTTTACTTTTGGCTCTGAGGCAAAGACCTCCAGCGCCCGGGCTAGAGCTTTGCGGGCTGCGGGCTTATCTCCCAGCACCATGCGCGAATGAATAAGTCTCTGCCAGCCTTGCGCGTCGCGCGGTGATTTCTTCAATCGAGCAGCCAAGCCGTTTACCATTCCCAGGATCATGGCTTGGCGATCCGCCGGCAACATTGATTTGGACGCCTGAATATCCTGGGCTGTAGGGCCCTTGGCGGTTTTCATATCTGGCGCGCGGTTGCCGGAATTTTGCGACTCAGACTTAACCTTGGCGCCGTTTTCGGGTTTGGCGTCGTTCATGGATTTCGCGTCGTTCATGGAATTGGTTTTGGGTTTGGTCTTGGCGGCGTCCGTCGCTTTGGCCATCTGCTGTTTGGTTGCAGCCGGCGCTTCAGATTTAGCGGATTTATCAGGCATGGCGCTTTTTGCCGCAGCACCTGATTTTGCTTGTTTGGGCGATCCAGCTAATGTTCTCGACTTTGCTTCATCCAGGGCCGTTTGCAATTTCGACGATCCGGGGTTCAACTTGAGCGCCTGCTCATAAGCGGCGACAGATTCTCCATATTTTTTCGTATTGAAATAGGACCAACCAAGCATCCGCCAGCCTTCGACATCATTAGGAGATTTCTTGAGCCTCGCAGCAAGGCGCTCAATCATAACGTCGACGCCGGGAAGCGACGGCGGGGTTGAAGTGGGTGAAGTTTGGCTGCCGCTTCCTGCCGTCTTGGAGAACATATCGAGGAAATTAAACTGCGCGGATTTCGCACCAATCGAATCCAGATATTTTTGCAGCTTTGTAACGTCGTTGTCGTTATTTTGAGCGCCGCTCTTTGGCATACCTAATGTTTGCCCAGATGCCGGCTCGGCAGCCATTGCCACAGCAATTAGGCCAAGCGCCTCGGCTGCGCGTGCAATAAACTGATTGCTTGCCAGTTGACTATTCGTCCCGCGCGATTTCTCCCCAGCTTCGCGATCGGACTGGGCCGGCGTAATGGTCAAGCCAACCAGCGAAAAAATGCCCGCCAGCAAAAGTGCTAGGATCGGATGTTTATATTTCCCCAAGATCCGCTGCACGGCCCATTGGCTTGGGCGCGGCATTTGCGAGTTGGTTTCAAGTAACAAAGTATTCCGCGCATTTTCTGCGGCGACCTCGTCGAGCAGGCCTTTGCGTTCTTGCTCATCTATCCTATTCAGATCGCGGTAATAACGCGCAATATGCCGGGAGCGACTATGCGCAATGACACGCCGATTGCGAACCAGCAAGATTATGGTTTCGGTTGACGCAAGAATGAGTGCAATGAATGATAGTGAGTGCAATGTGCTCTGGAACATTTTCAACTGATCCTTTGATTGTGGATTGCAACATGCAGAAGCAACCCTTGCATTAACAAATTTGATGCCTGGAACGGTCGAACAATTTTTCATACCCAGAATAAAAACGGTTTGAAAATGCCTTTATTCCCAAAATCTACGAATACGCATGAATTTAGGTCACAAAGAGGAGCTGGACACAAAATAGCCGGCTTTAACACGTCTCCCTTAACGCGAACGGTCGACTTCATGCCCCATTGAAACGACATCACTTAGTTGAAACGACACAACTTCGTTGCCTTTGCAAACCCACCGGATTGCATGCCGGGCAGGGAGTCCATTGGATAGGCTATGTTGGGGAAAATCATGAGCGATCTTGCGAGTATGGGCGGCCGCAGTCAGTTGCGCAGTGGAGGTAAAAACTCCTCCAGCCAGAAAAGTGCCTCCCATAGCAGGGCGGCAGCACCTTCAACAAATCAGGCAAAAGAGCCGACTTCGCTTTCATCAAAATTCAGCTCTTATGTAACTCAGCCGCTGGCGCGACTTGCGCCGGTGCTGTTCGGAATATTTGTAATCTATGTGTTGATTGTCGGCTGGAATATGCGCGGTGAGAGACATCTGACACCTGAGCACGGCATAGGCTATTGGATCGGTATCGTCGGGGCGAGCATGATGGCCCTGTTGCTGCTTTATCCATTGCGCAAGCGGCTCAAATCCATGCGCATGTTGGGAAGAATCGCCGGTTGGTTTCGCCTGCATATGTTCTTGGGCGTCTCTGGGCCGGTGCTGATTATGTTTCACGCCAATTTCAAACTGGGCTCGCTGAACAGTGCCATGGCGTTGATCTCAATGTTGCTGGTCGCATTTAGCGGGCTGGTCGGGCGTTACTTCTATGCCAAGATCCATATGGGTCTCTATGGCAAAAAGGCTGAATTACAAACACTTCTCGATGATGCGCATGAGTTGAAGATCTTGTTCGGGGCGGAATTATCCTTTGCGCCGGCTGTGCATGAAGTCATGCAAAAATTTGAACAACAGGTACTGGTGCGCCGCGCCGGATTGTTGTCGAGCATATTTGCTTCCATGTCGTTGCGGCGACAGTCCTGGCGCTACCGACGGCAATTAATATCCCAGGCAAAACAGATCATTGATAAGACGGGCGCAGAGCGCGGCTTATCTAGGCGCCAGCGCCGCAGCCAACTGCGTGCGGCTCAATATCACATCGATTTATATTTCAAGGCTGTCAGGAAAGCAGCGCGACTTGCATTGTTTGAGCGACTGTTCGGCTTGTGGCACGTTTTGCACCTGCCATTCTTTATCGTGCTGGTTATCGCAGCAATCGTTCACATCATTGCTGTTCATTTGTATTGAACTTGATAAGGAGCGATCTTGAACCTTCGCAAATCCATAGCCTTAATCTTATTCACGGTTATTGCCTCAGCGCTGGCGCAGCCATTGCGCGCGCAAACCGTGTTTGAAAAGCTTGTCATGCCTGGCCCGTTAATCGAGGGGCACGCCAAGCTGGAGAAGGAGTGCAAAAATTGCCATGAGCCCTTCGATAAGAAAAAACAAAAACCGCTTTGCCTCGCCTGCCATAAAAAGGTGGCCAAGGATCTAAAGTCTGGTAAGGGGTTTCACGGACGACAAAAAGATATAGCGACCAAGGAATGCAAATTCTGTCACACGGATCACAAAGGTCGCAAGTTGGATATTGTCGGGCTTGACCGCGAAACGTTCAATCACCGCTTTACCGACTTTCAGCTGAAGGGTGCCCATAAGACAACGCAGTGCGCCGATTGTCACAAGGCGAAGGTGAAATTTCGCGATACGCCAGCTACATGCGTCAAATGTCACAAACAAGAAGAGCCGCATAAAGGGCGTTTGGGCGATAAATGCGAGACCTGCCACCGGCAGACTTTATGGCGCCCAGCCAAACCGTTTGATCACGACAAAACCAAATTCAAGCTAACCAAGGCGCATAAGAAGGTGTCGTGTAAGGCCTGTCATGGCGGCGAGTTATATAAGGATCTGGGGACCAGCTGTTTGGTGTGCCATGATCTGCAAGATTCCCATAAGAGCAATAACGGCGCCAAATGTGAACTGTGCCATACACCGAACAAATGGAAAAAAGTAAAGTTCGATCATGACAAGAACACGAAATTCCCGCTGAAGGGGTTGCATAAAAAGGTCAAATGTGAAATTTGCCACCAAAAACCAATCTATGACTTCAAATTGCCATCACGCTGTGTGGATTGTCATAAGCATAAAGATCCGCATAAGGGGCAACTTGGGGCGAAATGTGAGCAATGCCATAATGAAAAGGATTGGCGGCGTGATGTTTTATTCGATCACGATCTGACGCGTTTTCCGCTCAATGGGCGTCACGCCAAGGTTAAATGTAAAGCCTGTCATAAAAGCCGCAAATTCAAACAGGCGCCGCGGCGTTGTGCGGCCTGCCATAAAGACAAATTCCATATTGGACGTTTGGGCCCCAGCTGTGGCAGTTGCCACACACCACGCAAATGGGCACAGTGGCGTTTCGACCACAACAAACGCACCAAGTTCCCGTTAACGGGAGCCCATATCAAGACCCATTGCCATGCCTGCCACAAGGTCAAGCGGGTTAAAAAAGTTACTGCACCAACAAAGTGTTACGCCTGTCATAGTGGGGATGACGTGCATCGCGGGGCATTCGGTAGAACGTGTGAACAGTGCCATTCCACAAAAAGTTTCAGACTAGGGGTTCGACGGTAATGAAAGAGTTGGTCAATCGTCCAACGGCGCCAACGGGGCCTGACACCTCGCATGGCAAAAAAGGGCCGAAGAAATCAGGGGCGGGGAATAATCGCGCAGGAGGTTCGTTATCTAAGGGTACGGCATCGAAGAGACCTGCGGGGGCGTCTACCGCAAACGAGAGTGTCCGGGCGGAAATGGTTAAAATTCTGCCACGCCTGCAACGCTTCGCCTATGCGCTTAGCGGAAGCCTGGACACCGGGAACGACCTTGCACAAGAAGCATGTGCACGGGCGTTAACAAGAATAGAACAGTGGCAGCCTGGAACCAGGCTGGATAGTTGGATGTTTCGGATTACGCACAACATATGGCTGGATCGGGGCCGTGCCAGCAAAGTTCGCGGTGAAGTCGTCGACATCACTGCAATGCACAATTTGACCGGTGTCGACGGAAGAGACGTTATGGACACGCGCCAAACACTGGCGCTGGTCATGGAGGGGATCGAAAAACTACCGGAAGATCAAAAAGTACTGATCGCTTTGGTATGTATCGACGGCCTGTCCTACAAGGAAACGGCAAAGATTGTTGATGTGCCGATAGGAACTGTCATGAGCCGCCTGGCTAGAGCGCGCAAGAGTTTGCATATCCTGGTCAATAGAGAAGCCGCCGCTGGTACAGCGGTGAAACGAAAAAATTGATACGTGAGTGCGGAAAAATGGACAATGTGTCCGACGAAATGTTGATGGCCTATGCCGATGGCGAGTTGGGCCGAGATGAGCGCGCAGCAGTAGCGGAAGCGATACTGTCTGACCCCGCCTTGCAAAGCAGGTTGGATGTATTTGTTGAAGGGAACCTGTTTCTGGAAGTGGCTTCTGATGAGCTGTTGAAACTACCAGTGAGCGATGACCTGATCGAGCTGGTCACAGGTCCTGCAAGGTCAAGTGAAGTTCATGCGGCAGGACAGGCAGGGACAATAGAAAAACGATCGTCTCTTGCGGATTTCTTCCAGAATTTACTCCCAACAGGTGGTTCATTGTCTTCTGCGGCGATGGCATTTGG
>JAJRRE010000331.1 GCA_024279745.1 Alphaproteobacteria bacterium | reverse complement strand
GCAGTTTACTATGGCCGGCGGGCTGATCTTAACGACGGGGTTGGCGCCGATTCCGCTCAATCTAATCGGTGCTGGATCGCCGCAAGGGCCGCGCTTCATTGGCGCCACTGCGACGGCACGGGCATTAATTTGGCTCAGAATCTTTTTGCAACTTGCCAGCGCTGTTGCGATTTCGCTTCTAGACCATTGATCGGGCTTTAGTGCAGATGCCGGTTGTGCGGACGCAGATCGTGCGGAAGCTGGTTTGCGCTGCGGCAAGATAACATCAACGCCGTTGACATTTGTTTTCTTGTTGGATGCGGACTTATTTGCCGCCAATGGTTTGTCAGATTGCAGCGCCGCCTGCTCAGCATCTATTAAAATCTGTGTTTGGGGTTCCAAGGCCGATGTCACAGCGTGGTGCCGTCTTTGGGTTTCGGCCGAGCGTTTCGTGGAAGCAGCCAATCGATTCGCTTCCCGGCGCGGCCTTGTTGCGATCACTGGCGGACTAATCACGGCCGGGCTGATCGCAGGCGGACTAATCATTGGCGGGCTGATCAGGGGCCTGCTGGTTGGGGAGCGCACGATTGTCCGGTTTGGTTGGTAGGCATTTTCTCGGACTGCTTTGGTTGCTTGGCTATCTTGGGCTGATTGAAGGCGCGAGCGTTGCGGCCTTGTGTTGGCCGGGTTTGCGTTATGCGGACTTGCGTTATGCGGCGCGTCTGCGCCACCACCGTTCAAACCCTTGCGTCCAACGCCCAATTCCGTGTTTTTAGTTCCGGTAGCGATCGGCGTTGTGCCGCCCCCTCGAATGAGCGAAGCGGTTTCCTGGTTTTGTGTCTTGGCCCACCGATTCATCACGTCCGCGGACGGGCGCAGAGCGGTTGCTGCCTTATAACCTTCGCGTTTCGCCAAAGTCAGGGGCGCGGGGCGAACAGGAATGACTTTTACGGTGGTTGCAGGAATATTGCCGGCTGATGGGCGAACGATCGCAGCGGGAATGGCGGTTGCTTCACGAGAAGGTCTGAAATTTGAAATATTTTTTTGTTGCGCTTCCAGCCTTGCAGCAAGCTCGCGCCGACGCTTGGCGACCGAGCCTCGCGTGGGATTGCGAACCGGAAGATGTATGATTTGACCGGTCTCTTCTCCTGTGCGCGTGACAACGCGCTGTCCTGGTCCCGTGCGCGTGATGACACGCTGCCCCGAAGACGTGGCCAGACCTTGTGCAGCAAGACCTTGTGCAGGTAGTGAGCTCACTATCGGTTCTGCCACAGGGGGCTGCGTGCGAATAATTGGGGCCACACGCGCATCGGCGGCGGCGTTCTGGCTTTTTGATTGTAGTGGTATACCGGCCGAAGCTATCGTTGGCGGCAACGTGCGGGGTTGATTTGTCAAGTTCCCCCGGGTTCCGCGAGGTGGCCAAGTTTGAGAGGAGCTCTCGTCCAGGCCATTGGCAGGCCGATAAAGCCTCGGGCGTGTCGGATTTTGCTCGATACGAGCAGTAACGCGCTTGTGGCGGCGTTCACCCACTCGGCCTTGCAGCTTCACATGGGGCTGCAAATCATTAAGATTTGACGATAGAGACGCAGGAACCAAGCTGTCGGTCTGCCGCATCATGGTCACGCCAAGCAAGGCCAAGACACAACCGTAAAAAACGAACCCTAAATGGGCCCATCGGCGATAGTTTCCCGCTCGGCGCGGCGAGTGCAGTCTGGCCCTTATATCACGCTGCCTCCTCAACTCACGCCGCCTCCCCAACCTTCGCAACTGTCGTACCTTGCAGCCTTTGAGCCAGTGCTTAAAACTCGCCCGGCTTTAACATAGTTTGGCATATAGGGGAGTTTAACGGCAGCAAAAGGGCGCAATAGTCGCAATTTTGGCAGCAATTGGCGGCAATTGGCGCAGTAATGCCACAGCCGGGTGGCTCATCTGGAGATCTTTGGAATTTGGCGAATCAGAAAAAGTAAATGTAACAAATGGGTTGGGGTGATATGTTGAAATTATAAATCAACTCATATGCCAGCCATGGGACACAATCAAAGATTGCCCGGTTAGAGCATTTGTCGGAAACGCAGCGAACATCAGAGTTATTTCGGCCACGTCTTCCAGCGTGGTGAATTGCTGATCGACGGTCTGGCCAAGCATGACTTTATCAATCACATCGCGTTCAGAAATGCCCAAATCTTTCGCCTGTTCCGGGATCTGCTTTTCCACCAAAGCAGTGCGCACAAAGCCCGGCGAAACAACGTTTGCGCGCACACCTTTGGGGCCGCCTTCTTTGGAGACGGTGCGCGCCAGCCCAATGAGGCCGTGCTTGGCGGTGACATAAGCCGCTTTCAGTTTGGACGCCTCATGGGAATGAACCGAGCCCATATAAATGATCGAACCGGCACCTTTGGCATACATATGCGGCAGACAGGCCTGGGTGGTCAGGAAGGCGCCGTCGAGATGCACCGCAAGCAGCTTCTTCCACTGCTCAAACGGAAACTCTTCAACCGGATGTACGATTTGGATGCCGGCATTGGAAACCAGTATATCGACCCCGCCGAAGATGCTGATCGTATCTGCGACGCCGGCTTTAACCTGGGCCTCGTCGATCACGTCCATCTTGAGCCCAATGACGTCCGTCTCGCTGCCCAACTCAGCTGCGGCGGCTTTGACTTCATCCAGATGCCGCGAGGTCATCACAACGCGGGCGCCGGCGCTTAAAAACCGTTTGGCGATGGCGTGACCGATGCCGCGCGAAGATCCGGTAACGAGGGCGACTTTGCCGTTCAGGTTCATGTCAAACTCCTTGAGCTGATGCTCCCCATGCAATGAGGGCGCGAATTATCGCTCGTCACTGCGGGCTATCACTGCGGGCTATCACTGCGGATTATCACAGCAGACCGTCATAGTGGCCAAACCAATGCAGCGGCCAAAGAAATATTCAAGATCCAGACCTATTGCAGCGGCCAGACATAGGCAATCAGCAGCGTCCCGCCAACGGCGATAATGATACTGAGCGGCAGACCAAGTCGCCAATAATCAAAGAAGCGATAACCGCCCGGTCCCATCACCAGCAGATTATTCTGATGGCCGATGGGGGTGAGAAAATCGCAGGCGCAGCCAAGCGCCACGGCCATCAAGAACGGATCGATATTATACCCCAGATTGGTCGCAAGCACAGCGGCGACAGGCCCCAGAACCAGAACGGCTGCGGCATGATGCAAAAACGGCGTGAGGATCATGGAAGCGACCAGCATCATACCGAGCGCATAAATCCCTGGCATATTGGTCGCCCAGGTGGATAAAACCTGCGCCACAACATCTGTCGCGCCGGTCTCCTTCAACCCCTCGCCGACCGGTATCAGGCAGCCCAGCATAATGATCACCGGCCATTCGATGGCTTCATAAGCTTCTTTCAGGCTGAGTTGTTTGAACAGCAATATGAGCACGGCGGCGCCAAAAAAGCCGACATCAACCGGCACCAGTTTCAGCGAGATGAGAACAATGGACAGGCCCAGAACGGCAAGTGACAACAGCCCCTGGCGCTGGCGTCCAAGACCGCTGAGGCCCCGGTCGGCGAGCGGCAAACAGCCCAATTCCTGCATGGCGGCGGGCAAACGCTCCGACCAGCCTTGAAAGACAATGACATCGCCGGGCTTGAAACGGTGGTGGCCGATGCGGGTGGCGATCTGGTGACCGGCACGAGATATGGCCAGCAGATTGACATCATAGCGTCGGCGCAGCCGCATGGCTTGCGGCGTATTGCCAACGAGCGGCGAATCTTCGGTAACAACGGCTTCGAGAATTTCCAGCTCCGGATGCCCGCCCTCAGGCGCCTCCAGTTCATCAACGCCGACGATTTGCAATTTCGCCTTGTCAACAACGGTGGCCGCGGCTTTGGGATCGGCGCGCACCGCAATGATATCGCCCTCATATAAAATCCACGAGCGCGACGGGAAATATTGGTGGCCGTTGTCGCGGATGATCGACGTGACAACCAGATCGCCATCAGCCAGAGTTTCAATTTCGGAAATCTGTTTACCGATCAGCGGAGAGCCTGCCAGCACGCGCAACTCGGTGGTGTAATGGGCACCGCCACTATCACCGGGTTTGGCCGCTGGCACACGCTGGGGCACCAGCCGCCAGCCAACCATCAGGAAAAGAATCGCGGCGATCGACAGCGGCAGGCCGACCCACAGAAAATCGAACAGCGCAAAGGGCTCAGCGGCGCCGTTCTGCACGCGCACTTCGGATATCAGCAAGTTCGGCGAGGTGCCGATCTTGGTAATGGTGCCGCCGATCAGTGATCCAAACGCCAGCGGCATGAGATAAATCGACGGTGAACGGCCTGAACGTTTGGCGGTTTCCATGGCGACGGGCATGAAGATGCCAAGCGTGCCGACGTTTTTGATGAAGGCGGACAGGAAGGTAACGAAAGCGGTCAACATGCCAACCTGGCCCGAGGTCGAGCTCACCCGGCTCATCAACGCGCTCATCATGCCGTTGAGCACGCCTGACTTTGAGATCGCCTTGGAGACGATCAACACCGACGCGATAATGATGATGACCGGGTTTGAAAAGCCGACAAAGGCGTGTTTGGGATTGACGACGCCCAGGATTGCAGCGGCCAGCAATATTAGCATGGCAACCAGATCATAACGTAGCCGTCCCCACATAAACAGCGCCAGCATGGCAATCACCAACCCGAACGCGGCAACTTGAACAAAGGGCAATCCAAATGCGGTCAATTGGCCGAATGGGATCATCAGGGGTGTCTCCGGTATTTGTTATTCTTTGGTGTGCCAACCGTTGGCAGGCGCAATTTGTTGGGCACGCTCATTGGCTGAGCCATCCGCCCTAAGACAAAGCAGACAATCTAACACAAAGCAGACTGGGCAAAATGTTTCAAGCGCTTTGGCGGGCCGCGAAAGATAACGGGCACTGAGCGTTGCAATTCTACAGAAGTCGCAATTCTGCAAAACCGCGTTGCCCTCCGGCTGACCTGCCCGGCAAGGCTACAAATAGGCAAACAACAGATAGGCGCCGAGCATGGCGGTGGTCCAAAGGGCCATGAAGCCGGTCGGCCAATCGCGCCCGAAATAGCCTTCAGGACCGTTCTGGCGGCGCAGTTCGCGCTCAATCCTGCTGACCAGTTTGCCGCCAATGGTTTCAACGCCGCGCCGGGTAAGTGTCGCCAGCGCCAAAACCGCGCCTGAAACCGCTGGCAGGGCTTTGCGATAAGTCCATTCGGCGTCGATGTTGCGGCTGGGAATCTCGTCCGGGTAGAGGCCCGATTTATGCAGGGCCACAACCGCCAGCACGGCAAAGGCCAATAGCTGCACCTGGGTTAGAATATGCTCAAAGGTGAAGGGCGCGTAATCGACCGGGAACGGCAAAGCGGCATAGAGTATCCACGGATAAGCCCCATTGAAGATGCACACCAGCGCCGCCAGTCCCATCGCCAATAGCATATTCAGCGGCGCTTCTTTTGGCCGCTGGCCGCTATCATGGGCAAAGAACGCAAAATAGGGGATCTTGATGCCGGCATGTTCAACAACACCGGCGGAGGCAAACAGCAGCGCCAGCCAGACCAGCGGATGACCTTCCTCAATGGCGGCGACCATGATCATGGATTTGGAGACAAAGCCGGAAAACAGCGGCACGGCGGATATCGACAGCGCGCCGACGAGGCAGAATGTCGTGGTCCAGGGCATCGAGCGGAATAGCCCGCCCAATTCCGAGGCTTTGGTGGTGCCAGTGCGATAGAGCACGGCGCCCATCGACATGAACAACAGGCCTTTGAAGATCACATCGTTAAAGGCGTGGGAGACGGCGCCGTTGATCGCCAGATTGGTACCAATGCCGATGCCGACAATCATAAAGCCGATCTGGTTCATCATCGAATAGGACAAAACGCGGCGCAGATCGTTCTCAATCACCGCAAAGAAGATCGGGTAAAGCGCCATGATGGTGCCAATGGTGACCAATAGATCAACACCGGCAAAGCCGCGCGCCAGGGCATAAACGGCGACCTTGGTGGTGAAGGCTGACAGGAACACGGTGCCGGTGGCGGTGGCTTCGGGATAAGCGTCGGTCAACCAGTTATGGAAGAGCGGCACGGCGGCCTTGATGAAGATCGCGATCAGGATCAACCAGGCGCCGATGGCCGCAGCCGAGCCGTCAAAGGTAGGCAGACCGATTGAGCCAAACGCAATCGAGCCGGTGGCTTTGGCATGGAACAAGATGCCGGCCAGCAGGATGACGCCGGACGCCACTTGTATTATGAGATAGCGCATGGCGGTGGCATATGAATGCGCCGAGCCGCGCGCCAGAATGAAAAACACCGAGCTGACCGCCAGCATTTCCCAAAACACAAACAAGGTTATGAGATCGCCGGCCATCACCGCGCCGACCGCGCTGCCGGCATAAACTAGCCCGGCGACCGCTTGCGTGCGGTCTTTGACATGCAAGGCAAACAAGATGGCGATGAAGGCCGCCAGATGGAACAGCCAGGCAAACAGCAAGCTGAGCTTGTCGGCGCGCACCAGTTGCAACGTGTAGTCGAGCAGCTGTAGATCAAGGGTGGTGCTTGGTGGCAGCGTCCACAAATTGTAAGCGCCCGCCAATGGAACGCAGAGCATGAGGGCAGAGCGCAATGCGCCGCTGGTCAGTGCCGCTAGAGCCGCGCCGATATAGAAGACCAAAAAGGGCGCCAGATTACCGGTCATTTGAATTTCCTATTATGCAACTGACTCTATTCAACGCCCCCTCCGCCAAATGGGTTGCGGCAGGGGTGTGCGGCGGAATTGATCTGATGGCATGACTAGTCATCATAATAATCCTCCGGGCGCATGACGAGTTTGCGCAGGGCCTTGGCGCTAAAGATCAATACAATGATCGAGACAAAGGCGTAGAGCGGGTAGAATTCCGGCAAGGCTTCCCACGGATGGCCGACATGGCGGTGAATAACGAAATCACCGATCAGCGAGACGGCGGCAATGGCGTACAGCACATAGAGCACGATGTTGTCGCGGCTTTTAGTGCCAAGAATGGCGTGCTTGTCCGCTGCTTTGGCGCCATCTGCGCCATGTGCTGCAGCTGCTGCCGCCGGTGATAGCGATGACGATGGGTCTGCCTGGCCTTTAGCCATGATGGGTTCCTATGGGTCGTTGCCAAATTCAAAGGGCGCCTGCGCCAACAGCTCATAAAGCGGCTGCGGGAAGAAGAACAGTAAGATGCAAGCCAGCGACGTGATGCCAATGGCGATCAGGCAGGCCAGCGGCGCTTCCTTGATCTTCACGGCGGGCGGATTGGTGGCCGTGTTGTCGCGCACAGCGGCGGCGCCCAAGCTCGCGCTCGAACTCGTACCGCCGCTCCCCCCACTAGCACTTGCCGCATCTGGCAGTTTACCGAAAAAGGCCTTGATCGGGATGGGCAGCAGATAGGCGATATTGAGCAAGGACGAGATCATAAAGATCGCCACGATGGCATAGTGGTTGGCGTCCATCGCTCCTTGCGCCAGCAGCCATTTTGACCACAGCCCGCCCAGCGGCGGCAGGCCGATGATCGACAATGCGCCAATGGTAAAGGCGGCAAACGTAAAGGGCATGACGCGGCCCAGTCCCGATAATTCGCTGACCTTGGTTTTGCGGGCAGCGGTATAAATCGCGCCGGCGCAGAAGAATAATGTGATCTTGCCGGCGGCGTGCATGGCGATGTGTAGGCCCGATCCCATCAGCGCCCATTTGGTCGCGATCAGCGCGCCGAGCACGATGTAGGACAGTTGCGATATGGTCGAATAGGCCAGCCGCGCTTTCAGATTGTCTTTGGTCATGGCCATCAAGGACGCCAGAATGACCGTGCCGCCAGCGATATAAATGAACGGGTCAGCAGCACCGGAGCCGAGCAGAAAGTCGGGGCCGAAAATGTAAACGACAATCTTTAAGATTGAGAACACACCGGCTTTGACGACCGCAACCGCGTGCAGGAAGGCGCTGACCGGCGTCGGCGCAACCATGGCATTGGGCAGCCAGAAATGCACCGGCATCACCGCCGCCTTGCCGATGCCGAAGACGTAAAGCGCCAGCAGGCCAATGACAACGGGGCCGTAGATCTTGCCCGCCAGAATACCGCCGGGGGTAAAGTCGAGCGTACCGGCAATGGCATAGGTGCCGATGATGGCAGGCAGCAGTAGCAGCATCGAGGTGGTCAGCAGCAGCAGCAGATAAATCCGCCCGCCGCGCCGTGCGTTGTCGTCGCCCTTATGCGTGACCAGCGGATAGGTGGACAAGGTGAGGGTTTCGTAAAACAGGAACAGCGTGAACAAATTGCGCGAAAAGGCAATGCCGATGGCGCTGGCAATGGCCACGGCGAAGCAGATATAAAACACGGTCTGGCGCGGCTCGTTATTGGCGCGCATATAGCCAATGGAATAAATCGAATTGACCAGCCAAAGCGATGACGCGACCAGCGCGAACAGCATGCCCAGCGGCTCGACCTTGAAGGCAATGGTGAGGCCGCGCACGATGGTGAAGTCGACAGCTTCAGGGCGCGCGCCGCTCATCACATGCGGCGTTAGCGAGGCGACCACGAGAAGCAATGAGGCGGCAGTGGTCAGCGTCGCAGCTTCGCGCAGATTGGGAAAGCGGCCGAACAGGGCAATGGCTGCGGCGCCGACAATTGGGATAACCAGCGCCAGCTTAATGAGCAGTTCGGGGGGCAGATCAAGCAACATCATTTCAGCCCCCCGATTAGAATTTGCGCGGCGGTATCGGCAATTTGCGCCGACCAGGTGGTATCAAGACCAAAATAGATGGTGGCAGCGCCGAGCAGCGCCATCGGGATCAGCATTGAGGCGGGCGGATCGCGGGCGTCGGCAAGATTGTCGCCCGGCTCACGGAAATATGCGACTTCGACCACCTTACCAATGTAGATCACCGCAATGAGCGAGCTGCCGACCAGCACAAATACCAGCGGCCACAGCCCGGCATCGACGGCGCCGATCCCCAGTTGCCATTTGGAAATAAAACCGGCTGTGCCCGGGACGCCGATAATCGATAACCCGGCGACCACGAACAGCCCCATGGTCAGCGGCATTTTGCGCCCGATGCCCGCCAGCTCGCTCATGCATGATGTGCCGACCCGGTAGACCACAGCACCGATGGCCATGAACAATGTCGCCTTCATCACCGCATGATTAAGCAGATGCACGATTGATCCCGTCAGCCCGGCGCGGGTGGCGATTGCCATGCCTAATGTGATGCAGCCGATTTGCGCCACGGACGAATATGCCAGCATGCGCTCAACACTGTCTTCATAAACGGCGAGGATGGAGGCGATAAACATCGCGGCAATCGAGAGCATCAGCAGGACTTCGGCAATCGGCAGGTCACTGAGGCTAATGGCGCCGCCAAATACCGTGAAATACAGCCGCAACAATATATAAACTGCGACCTTGGTAGCGGTGGCGGCGAGAAAGGTGGTGACGAATGTGGGCGCGAAGGCATAGGCGTTGGGCAGCCACAAATGCAGTGGGAACAGCGCCAGTTTAAGCGATATGCCGACGACAATAAACGCCAGTGCTGCCAGGATGGGTTGCGGGGCTGTGCCGAACGCCGGGCCGATGCGCGTCGCCAGATCCGCCAGATTGAGCGTGCCGGTGACGACATAAAGCAGGCCGATGCCGATGACATAGAAGGTGGCGCCAATGGTGCCCATGATCAGATATTGGTAAGCGGCGAGGAGCGCCCGCCGGTCGGAGCCCATGGCGATCAGCGCATAGGCGGACAGGGACGATACTTCCATGAAGACAAAGATATTGAAAGCGTCGCCGGTTACCGCCATGCCCATCAGGCCGCTCAGGCATAGCAAGAACAGCGCATAAAACCAAGACTGTTTATCTTCGTCGATTTCTTTGCCGACGGTGCGGTAAGCGAAGGGAATTGTGATGGCGCCAACGCCGGCGACCAGCACCAGGATAAAGGCGTTGAGCGCATCGACGCGATATTCAATCCCCCAGGGCGGCGCCCAGCCACCAATGTAATAGGTAATCGGCGCGGCTGCGCCAAGCACCTGCCACAGCAGCATGATGGCAACGCCAAGCAGCGACCAGCTAACCAATGCGGCAATGGCAAAGGCAAAGCTCCCGCGCCGGGTGAGAGCGCACAGGACCGCGCCAAGCAGCGGCACAATAACCTGCAGGATCGGTAAATGATCGCCAATGACGAAGGCAAAGGAGGGCGCGGTCGCCGCCGCTGCAAGCACGCTCATTTCTTGTTATCCCGCGCAAAGATCTGATCTTCATTGACCGTGCCGTAAGCCTCATAAATGCGCACGGTGAGCGCCAGCCCGAGCGCCAAAGTTGCAACCCCGACCACAATCGCCGTGAGCATCAACACATGCGGCAGCGGATTGGAATAAACCGTAAAGGCGGGGTCAAGGACCGGCGCGGTGCCGCCGACGATCTTGCCCGGCGACAGATACAGCAGATAAACCGAGGACTGGAACATGGCGAGCCCGATCAGCTTCTTGATCATATTGCCGCGCGCGATAACGATATACAGTCCCGACACCATCAGAAAAATGGTGATGAAATAATTGTAGTTATCGGCCAGTGATTGCAGCGCCTGCATTAGCGTCCCCGTTCTACAAAGGCATAAAAGATAGCCAGCATGGTGCTGGCTACCGTGATCAGCACACCCGATTCAACAATAAAGATGCCCCACTCATGGGCGTGTTTGACGTCGTGAGCGAGGACGGAATAGTCGAGAAAGGTCTTGCCCAGCACCATCGCGGGAAGACCGGCAGCGGCGTAGATCAGCACGCCCAGCGGCATTAGAACTTCAAGCAGCCGCTGCGGCACCACGCGCTGCGTGGCCTCAATACCGAACACAAGCGCATAGAGAATGAACGCGGCCGCCGAAATCACGCCCGCCTGAAAGCCGCCGCCGGGGCCGTAATCACCATGAAAATGCACGTAAAGCGCAAACAGCACAATAAACGGCAGCATGAATTTTGTAGTAACGCGCAAGATGACATCTAGCTTCATCAGGCTCCCTCCGCGCGGCTGGCCGTCGTCGTTTGGGCTGGCGATGTTTTTGATTTAGCGCCTTTAGCCTTGTTTTTGTCCTTGCCCTTGGGCTTTTTCTTTTTGCTCTTACGGCGCCCGCGCAGCAATATCATAACGCCAAGTCCTGCTGTAAGGACGACAGTTACTTCGCCAAAAGTGTCAAAGCCGCGATAATTGGCAAGCACAGTAGTGACGACATTCGGGACGCCCATAACCGGCAGGCTGTCCTTGAGGTAGCGCGGTGCGACATGGGTGTGCATGGGCGTATTGGCGGCGCCGAATTTGGGCATTCCTTGCGTTCCCCAAACCAGTGCGGCGCCGGTAATCAGCGCCACGGCCAGTGGTATATAGGGGCGTTGCAGCCGCCGCGATTCGCGTGCCTTGGTCAGATGCAAGGTCGCCAATAGCAGCACAGTTGAAATGCCGGCGCCGACGCTGGCTTCGGTCATGGCGACGTCGACCGCATCGAGCACGATCATGACCGAGGCCATCAAGAACGAATAGACGCCGGACAGCACAACGACGCCAAACAATTCGCGCTGCTGTATAATGGCGATGGTCACTGCTGCCAGCAAGGTCAGCAGGATCATATTGATATAGGCTTCTATGACGAGCTTCCTTTTGGTTTGGCCGTGGTCTTGGCGGACTTGCCATTAGCGTTTGAGTTGTCGCCCGTTTGGTCTGGAGCCATATCATCATCAAGCGTGCCAGCAGCAGATTCAAAATCTGCACCAGCACCCAGATCACGGTCCAGGCGATCTTCGGATAATAGCGGCTTTGTCCCGGCGTGCAGGGCCGCTTGTGCCAGCGCATGGGCGGCGACCGGTCCGGTCATGAAGAGCAGCCCCAAAATGAAAACGAGTTTCAAGGTGACAAGCGTCAAGCCCGCCTGCAATATCAGCCCCAATATCAAAAAGCCGGCGCCGAGCGTATC
This sequence comes from Alphaproteobacteria bacterium, assembly GCA_024279745.1. Lineage (GTDB taxonomy): Bacteria > Pseudomonadota > Alphaproteobacteria > Rhizobiales > Hyphomicrobiaceae > JAJRRE01. The sequence continues at coordinate 11,135 of JAJRRE010000331.1, read as the reverse complement.
GGAAACCGACGTGGCATGCATCCGCGTGAACACATCGGGCATCCGCATAAGGCCGATAGCGCCGACCAGCGTGAAGAATGAGCCCAGCCCAATGAACAGCCAGCTGGCATAATGTTTCAGATCGCCCAAAAGTGCAGGGCTTAGAATGTCCCCCATTATGAGCCCCCCTCTTTGATCGGCGGTGTATCCCCGGCCAGTGCGACATCTTCAGCCAGCACAGGATCGGGCGCCAATCCCATATCGGGCGCCCGCGCATCATGAGCCAGATCGCCGTGCCGGAAGAATTTCAAAACCGCCAGCGTGCCGACCAGGTTTAAAAGGCCGTAAGTCAGCGCCAGATCGAGCCATTCGGGCCGCCCGGTTAAAAAGCCGACGACGGACAGCAGCAAGATCGCCATCGACCCAACCGAGTTTCCCGCCAGCACCCGGTCGAACATGGTTGGCCCTAGAATCGCGCGGAACACCGCCAGCGCTAGTGAGATGAGAACGGCGATGGCCGCTACGGCAAACATGGGTTCAATCGAAGCAAAGGTCATGGGCTCACGCATCCTCGAACCGGGCGACGCGCGCATCCATAGCGCCGCCTTCTAAATCCTGGGCGCCTTCCCTTTGCAGGGCATGAACCGTCAGTATATCGTGGCCGCCACTACTACTGCCGCTAGTGCTGCCAGCGCTCTCAACACCAACCGTGATCGTGCCAGGCGTCAGCGTAATCGAATTGGCAAAGACAGTCACCCCGACCGAAGTTTTCTGGCTGGTCTTGATCCGGGTCATGGTGGGTGAGATTGGCAATCGAGGATTGAGGATGATCTTGGTTACGCTCCAGGCGGATTTCACAATTTCCCATCCCAGCCAGAGAAAATAACTCAACACGCCCTTGCTCAGCAGATGTACGGGGTGGCCTTCAGCGTCCAGAATATGCATTCTTGCAGCTAATAGTGCGCAGGCAATTGCCATGATCACGCCAGTGGCCAGCAAAAACGGCGTATAGTGACCGGACAAAGCCAGCCAGAAGGCGAATAAGAAGATCGCCAGACTTAGCGCCCGCATGCGTCCGCTCCTGCAAATAATTGTACCAATGCACTAGATCGCGCACAACCTAGTGTGATGAACCAGAAATTCGCTGATTTTATCGGCATCCTCGGGGGCGAATTTCCGGTTCTGAATCACACTAGCAAGATATTGAATCTAGTGTCCCTTATGATTCATGAGTTCGCTTTAGTGGGTGCCGCAAATAATGTGCGAACTCCTGAAACGGGACACTAGCCTAGCGATTTTAATGCTGCAACCAATTCAGGACGCCGGGAGTTTGATTTTTTGGGGGAGATGGGCTCGCAACTCCGGCGCCGGCGGATCTTCACATATTGTCTTATATAAAACTTGTGCACAGCCCATTGAATGGGCCAAGGAGGCAAAATTGCCTCATAATGACGGATTGATGATGAATTGGTTAATAGATTTTAGCAAAAAACCGTCCGTCATAAACCAAATGCCAATAAGTTTTGCGTAAGGTTAAGTTATTCAATACAGGCCAGAATCTTGAATTTTGGTCTCAAACCAAAATGCCATCGAGATCAGCCGTCCATGACTTCAGCCGTCTCACATTCATCGATCCTGGCACAGCAGCCCGGGCCTTCAGCGGTCAGTGCCGCGTTATGGCAGCTGGGCAATGTCAATGGGCGCCCGGCATTGCGGCTGGGTAAGCGGTGGCTGGCATTGGACGAGGTATATTCCTACAGCGTGGAGAAAGTTTCCGAGCGGGACAATGAAGGTTTGCTCTTCAATTTCGCACTTTTCGGATTATTGGCTTGCGCTTTTGTCATTCCGGTATTGCACGAAGTTATGGAGCCGAAGTTTCTGATCGCGGCTGGATTGCTTGGCGCTATTGCCTTGATGAGCCTGTCGGAAGTTATTTTTGCCAAAAAGATTGAATATTTCCAGCTGGATTTTACCATGCGCAACGGCGAAGCCATCTCCTTCACCAGCAGTAATGCAAATGATGTTGCGGCCATCATGAAGACCATACAGCGGCTTGATCGCGGCTGAGATTGTTTTGGTTTATTTCTCTCGCGGTGCTGTTTTCTTTATCAGGGCGAACTGTCTATTTGCCTCGCGGGCCGTATCGGACACGAAAAGTGTCCGGGCCCTCCGGCGGGCGCACTCTAATCTGCCTCACGGGCGAAGTGGCCCTCCGGCGGGGCGCGACACGGGTCGCGGGGCTGCGTTTGCAGCCCGGTCGCAGCCGCGACGCAGGGTGCCCAAATGGTGAGGGCTGCGCAGGAGTTGCGAGGGCACGGCTGTGCGAGAACTGAGTTCTTTGCCATCATCCCCCACGGCGAACAATGTTCGCCCGCCAATCGTTTGGCGCGCCGTCGCAGGCCCGAGCTTTGCTCGGAATAGCCGCGAGACAAACGAACCACAGAGCAGTGATAGTTCCGCGACTGTTTCGGGCAGGCACCACGGCGCGCAAACGCGCGCCCGGCATTCATATACCTCACGCGCGAAAAGGCGCTCCGGTGGGGCGGGCCAAAGGCCCGGGGCTGCCGTGCAGCCCGGTCGGCCCGTCGGCGCTGTGTTTATCGAGATGTCGGATGGTTCTAATAATCTTCCAAATTTGCCGCCACTCCGTTCCAACCTGCGCCGACAAAAGCAAAGTGCGCGACGCATTGTGCCCAAATAGTAAGAGCTGTGCTGGTACCGAGGGTACGGAGCTGTGATAGAACTCGTTTGTTTCGGGCAGGCACCACGGCGCGCAAACGCGCGCCCGCCAATCGTTTGGCGCCCATGCGGAGGCGCAGGCGTTACTTTCAACGCCGGTGCGCGCCGTGAGCCAAGAGTGCCCCCCGTCAGATAGCGGCTGTTATTTTAAAGTGATATCCATTAGGGTGCGGCTCGATTCAATCGCTGCGCCGGCCTGCGCGATATTTTTCAATTTGAGAGCATTTGTCCATGCCTGGAAACAAGTCTGCAAACAAGCCCACAATATTGCGTTTTGCCCCCAGTCCGACCGGGCGGCTGCATATCGGCAATATTCGTACCGCGCTGATTAACTGGCTCTACGCACAAAAATCGGGCGGGCAGTTTATCCTGCGTCTTGATGATACGGATGCCGAACGTTCAACCGCCGCCTTTGCGCAAGGCATCCAGGACGATCTTACATGGCTGGGGCTGAATTGGGACCGGATGGAGCGCCAGTCGGACCGCTTTGAGCGTTATGATGCGGTTGTTGAAGAGCTTAAACGCGCGGGGCGTCTTTATGCCTGCTATGAGGCGCAAGATGAACTGGAGCGCAAACGCAAACGGCAGCGCGCGCGCGGTCTGCCGCCGGTCTATGATCGTGCCGGTCTAAAATTGAGCGACGACGAAAAGGCCAAATTGGAACAAGAAGGTCGCCGTCCGCATTGGCGCTTTTTGCTTGATGCAAAAGCGGCCGGTGATACGTCTGCGGCCGGTGATAAAACTGGCGAGGCTGCCGGTAAGGCTGGCGCGGAGCAAGTCGTTAGCTGGACCGATCTGGTGCGCGGAGACCAGAGCGTCGATCTGGCGTCGCTGTCCGATCCGGTATTAATCCGCGAGGACGGCAGTTATCTTTACACGCTGTGCAGCGTCATTGATGATATTGATTTTGGCGTCACCCACATTGTGCGCGGCGAGGATCATGTCACCAATTCGGGGGCGCAAGTCGCGATCTTTGAAGCGCTGGGTGGTAAGGCGCCGGAGTTTGCCCATCACTCTTTGCTGATCGGCGCCGACGGTAAGGGCCTGTCGAAGCGTCTTGGCTCATTATCCATTGCAGGGTTTCGAGAACTGGGTTTGGAGCCGATGAGCGTCGCCTCCCATGCGGCCTTGATCGGCACCTCCGATCCGCTACAGCCGCACCGTACGCTCAAAGAGCTGGCGGACCTGTTCGAATTTTCCAAACTATCGCGCGCGCCCGGCCGCTTTGATGTCGATGAGCTGAAGCTACTCAACGCCAAATTGCTGCATCAGCTGGACTATAAAGACGTAGCGGACAGGCTGGCGGATCTGGGCGTGTCTGGCGGCGAGAAATTTTGGTACGCGGTTAAAGACAATCTGGCCGTGTTTTTAGACGCGCAGGACTGGGGACTTGTCATCGATGGCGACATTGCGCCGGTGATTGAGGACAAAGAATTTTGCGCCACCGCCGCAGCGCTGCTGCCTGATGAGCCGTGGGACGACACCACATGGGGCAGCTGGACGAAGGCTGTCAAAGAGGCAAGCGGCGCCAAAGGGCGCGCCTTGTTCCATCCGCTGCGTTTGGCGTTGACGGGCCGTGATAAGGGACCGGAGCTGAAAGCGCTATTGCCGTTGATTGGTAAAAAACGGGCGACCAAACGGTTGTCGGACAATTGAGGGAGCTGGTTTGTAGTTTTTCTGTCTCACGGCTGCCGCGACTACTGACCCAATGCTACACTCTTCCGGCTCACGGCGCGCATCGGCGTTGAAGGTAACGCCTGCGCCTCCGCGGGGGCGGGCCAACGGCCCGGGCGAACGCTGGTTCGCCGTGGTGCCTGATAGCAAAGACCTTGGATCTATCACAACTCCGTCCCATCGGCTCCAGCACCAGCTCTCACACCCGAGCAAGTTGCGTCGCGACTTTTTTGTTTGTCGGCGCAGGTTGGAATTGAGGTGGTGGCAAAAATTGAGATCATTTGCACCGTCTTAACAGCCGAAGAAGAATAGCGCCGACGGGCGACCGGGCTGCAAGCGCAGCCCCGCGACCCGTGTCGCGCCCCGCCGGAGGGCCCGGACGCGTCTTCGTGTCCGATACGGCCCGCGAGGCAAATAGAGCTGCGCGCCGAGAGAAATAAAACAGCACAAACCGCAGATCTCTCGCAGCTGAGCCCTATCGGTCTCGGCGCAGAACAGCCTGGTCAATCAAACGGCTGAAGGCGACGGCGCTACGATACTGCTTTTGTCGGTCTTATTTGATGAATTGGAGGTCCCCACGCCCGGCTCCGCCGCTTTGCGCATGAACCGGACTGGCAGCCCCTGTTCGGCATCGATATTGCGCACACCATAAGATTTGATTTCGAAGCCTAGAGTTTGAAAGAAGCCTACGGAATTAACACTGGCTCGCAGCGTGAATTGAGTGAAACCGGCACGCCGCGCTTCTGCTTCAGATCGCTCGACCAGGCAGCGCCCAACCCCCAGCCGCGTAAAAAGCGGGCGCACAAAGATCGAGCGAATTCGGGCCGTCGCGCCATTGTCGTTGACCGGCGTCCAGCCTCCGGTGCCGATTAACTCGTCTCCCAGCCACGCCAACGTTAAATTTTCGGCCGCCAGCTTGTCGCCATAGCGCGGCGAATAAACATGATCGGTGAAGGCCTGGATCTCACTTTGAGATAAATACGCTTTGGCCTGAACGCGAAATGCGGCCGAATGTACATAGCGCACGTCAGACATATCATCGGGCGTTAAGGGTTTGATCTCAACGGTCTGAGCCAAACTAGTGAGTGTCGACGACGCATACATTTTGTTGCTGGCCCATACTTAACTGACTGGATCGGTACGCACTAATCAGTACTCGCTTGCATCAGTACTTACTTACATCAGTACTTGTTTGGTCGATATTGACGTTTTTCGCCGGTTTGTATTGTTAAGTAGATAAACCGATCACCAAGATGAAGCAGTACCGCTGACAACGGCCCTGATCATTAAAACCGCTCCATTGTCAAGTTCAACAAAAGAGCAATAGTCCAGCTATAGCTTAACTGTGATCCGATGAGAAGCAATATGGGGGAGAGCACTTATGACACAAAAGTGTATAAATCTTCGCGCAGCACGATAATGTCTATATAGCATCGCGAATGCAATTTAGCGCCGACATTCTGCTGGATGTTCCATGAAATCAGCGAAATGCTTGGTTTTCCTAAGGCTTCAGCTGAGGAGCTTCAAGGTCGCGGGAACGGAACTTTATTGTGGTACCGGGTCTTGCTGGACCGAGGTTTTGAACCCTCCGTCATTTACACCAATGCTGGTGTCGGCCTCCGCCTTGCGATTTGGATCATCGGCTTGTGGGTCGTATTCGGCCTGTTTACAAGAACAGCCACGCACATATTCCTTGCGATAACGCCATGCCATCGGCAGTTTGGTATAAGGCGTTTGCCGGGTTGCCGACACCATTTGTTCAACCGCTTCGCCTGGGTTTTGGTAATAGTAGAGATCGGCCGGCGCTGCACATTTCGATTGGCACACATTGATGTCCCGTTTGAAATGATTGGGCAATGTGGAGAAGCTGACCGGGAAATAATAGCCGTCGCACAGCCGCACACATACGGTTTTATAGGTGGCGAAGGGCAAAGCCCCATAACGCAGGCGCGGGGCAGGGCCGGTATCTTCCTCGTCTTGCCAGAATGCAGATGAGAACGGGTTATTAACGTTCTCCCGGCGCCGGGCTTCGCGTTGATAATTGGCACCGCAATTATTGCGAGCAAGCGAGGCGATGATTTCGTCTTGATAAGAATTATTGCGCCGACCGCCTTTTACTTCACTGCGCTTGGCTTCCAGCTGGCGCATTCGTTTTTTGGCATCGTCAGCATTGCGCTCAAGGCGGCGACATTTGCGCGACTGGCGCAACGTTTTGATGAACAAAAACGTGTCATAGCATTGCGCCCGGTTCAACTTGGCACTGGCACGTTTATACTGGCGTTTGTAGCGCCGAATTTGTGAATTGATTTGCGGCAATGCGCTTTGCCGGTTGGCGCCCCTGCTGCTTTCTTGCACCAATCTTCGTTCCAGGCGCTGGCAGACCGCCGACCGGCCGCCACTATATCCTGGCTGGCGGCGCGCGACCCGTCTTTTGCGGCGCGGGCGGCGAACACGCGGTTCATCCCACGGCATGGTCCAATTGTCCTGCGCATGGGCAGGAGATACCGATTGCAATCCGATAAGTTCGCTGCTTGATGTGACCAGGAACCCAGCCAGCAGCACCGTCAGGCCAAGCAAACCCAGGCGGCGTGCAGTCGTGCGGCCAGCCCGTTGATTGGTAAGCGATTTCAGTTTTCTGGTTATTTTTTCGATCAACAAAAATCTCACTGGTTCTGTTGTTAGTCAGTCTGTGGTTTCAGTTATCGGCAAGCTCTTGCTTGAAATACTCAATCTTGAAGTGCTCAAACTTGAAGTGACCAATTGGTTGAGCTGGATACGAATACCGCGTGGCGCCGTGCCCATCGCGCATATCCAATCCAGGTTCTGCTCAAGTCCCGCTTCGCACCGGTCCAGTTCTGCCCCAATCCTAGATACTCAAAATTTGGCGTAATAGTGTTTTCACGTCGCATCTGAGGTTAGCATCTATAGAGGATCATATCTCTGAGGGCGATATTTTGGGTTTGAGAATCTGTTGCACGACTATGTGCTTGCAGATGTAGGGCGTCAATGCGGGCCAATTGCGGCAAAGGGGTCTATACACTGGTTTTGACACGCAATTTGGGAAAGTCAGTTATGCCATGGGAAGGCTATACTCGTTTGGCGTGTATTTTGAAAAACTGCCAGTGTTTTAGCCTGGCTTTGAGGCGTGTTTTATTTACCGATTTGATAGCGATCTTTTCTGACCGGCCGCCTGAGGCGGGACCTCAAACGGGGCCGCAGGCTATGCCTGCCCGATCTTGACCTTCGCATTTGTATAGCTCATTGTGTCGCCATGATAAGAACCACGCGCAATTCTTGCAGCCCCCATTGTTGCTGTATTATTCTCAATGCCCAGCATTGAGCTGGCGCGCGGCGTGCTTCTTTTAATCCATCCCATGATCCTATTCGTGTTGAATTGAAAAGCGCCCGCGCATGGTTCAAAATTGCGACCGCATAGCGGCATCGGCCTTAACCGCCGCTGCAAACAGGGCAGGGATCTAGAAGGACATGACGATTAAACTTTATAATACGCTGACGCGCGCCAAGATGCCGCTCACACCGATTGTGCCGGGCAAAGTGGGATTATATGTCTGTGGGCCGACGGTGTATGATTATGCTCATATCGGCAATGCGCGGCCGATCATTGTTTTCGACGTGCTGTTTCGGCTGCTGCGCCATGTCTACGGCGGCGATAACGTCACCTATGTGCGCAACATCACCGATGTCGACGACAAGATAAATGCCCGTGCGGCACAAGAAGGGGTCACCATTGGCGAGGTGACGGCGCGCACGATTGAGCAGTTTCATAAAGATATCGCAGCCTTGGGTGTGCTGCCGCCAGATGTTGAGCCGCGCGCGACCGATCACATCCTTGAGATGATCGCCATGATCGAAACGCTGATCGCCAAGGGCCATGCTTATGAAGCGGATGGTCATGTGCTGTTTGATGTGCCGTCGATGCCGGACTATGGCAAATTATCCAACCGTGCGCTTGATGAGATGAAGGCCGGTGCGCGGGTCGAGGTGGCGTCCTACAAAAAAGACCCGACGGATTTTGTATTGTGGAAACCCTCCGGTGACGGCGAACCGGCCTGGCCCTCGCCTTGGGGAGACGGGCGCCCCGGCTGGCATATTGAATGCTCGGCCATGTCGAAAAAGCATTTGGGGGCGACGTTTGATATTCATGGCGGCGGGCTTGATCTGATTTTCCCGCACCATGAGAACGAAATTGCCCAGTCGCGCTGCGCCCATGGCAATGAGGCGATGGCCAATATCTGGATGCATAACGGCTTCTTGCAGGTCGAAGGCGAGAAGATGTCGAAAAGCCTCGGCAATTTCATAACGATCAACGAGCTGCTTAAAGATTGGCCGGGACAGGTTTTGCGCTTCAACATGCTGCGCACCCATTATCGCAAGCCGATTGATTGGACAGTGAAAGGATTGGAGGAGAGTGAGCAGTCTTTGCGCAAATTGGCAGGACTCAAGGAATATGGTGAAATTAGCTATGGCGTACAATTACCCGATGGCGACGGTTTTGGTGATAGCTATGGAGATGGAACGGGCGGCGGTTACGAGGGCGGTAACGCCGAACAGGGCTTTTACGAGGCTTTGCGCGATGATCTCAATACGCCGCTTGCGCTGTCGACCCTCTTCGCGGTGGAAGGTGATAAACTTGCCGAGCGGATGGCGTTGCTCGGGCTGTCGGGCAAGCTGACCGACCCGCGCGCCGCACGCCTTGATGAAGCCCTGATTGCCGACAAAATCGCCGCCAGAGCTGCTGCACGGGCTGCCAAAGACTGGGCCGCAGGCGATAAGATACGCGACGAGCTAAGCGCGATGGGCGTGCAACTCAAGGACACGAAGGACAAGGCAAGCGGCGAAATCGTCACGACCTGGGAGATGAAACGATGAAGCGCCGACAATGAAACATCGCACCTGATGCTGCCCCTCACCTTAGGCCCTCTCCCCGTGAAAACGGGGAGAGGGGGCGAAGGTTGCGGGATATTTGCTGGCACTCTTTTTGCCTCGCGGTGCTGATCCCGCGCGAGCAGCGCGGGGCACCTCCGGCGGGGCGCGACACGGGTCGCGGGGCTGCGTTTGCAGCCCGGTCGCGGTTGCGACGCGATGTGCCCAGATGGTGATGGCGGTGTTGAAGTTGAAAGGGCACGGCCGTGACGGTTCCGCGATCTTTGCTGGCGGGCACCCCGGCGAACAATGTTCGCCCGCGAACCGTTTCGCGCGCCGTCGCAGGCCCGAGCGAAGCGAGGAATAGCCGCGAGCCAGAAAAACCGCTGTAATGGTTCCGCGATCTTTGCTGGCAGGCACTCTTTTTGCCTCGCGGGCCGTATCGGACACGAAAAGTGTCCGGGCCCTCCGGCGGGGCGCGACACGGGTCGCGGGGCTGCGTTTGCAGCCCGGTCGCGGTTGCGACGCGATGTGCCCAAATGGTGAGGGCGGTGCTGAAGTTGAAAGGGCACGGCTGTGATGGTTCCGCGATCTTTGCTGGCGGGCACCACGGCGCGCAAGCGCGCGCCCGCCGACCGTTCGGCGCGCCGCCGCAGGTGCCCATGCCTTTTCGGCATGGATCAGCACCGCGAGGCAGAAGCTGTAAAGATTAACGGGCGAGTTTTTGGACGCGGGCAGCCTGGATGCGCTAGAACCGCGGGCGGGGGGAACAGAGTTTGGATTTTTGCAGAATTGATCTATAGGAAGGTTTGGCTTGGCGCAGTTCGTGCGATTGGCCCTGGGCAAGACCGGGGGAGCCGGGGGGAAAGTTAAGTGGACGATAAAATGAGCGGCGCCGCGTTGGAGCGCGTCTATCTTTACGATACGACATTGCGCGATGGGGCGCAGACCACCGGTGTTGATTTCACGCTGACCAACAAACGACAGATCGCCCAGACCCTCGATGATCTGGGGATCGACTATATCGAAGGCGGTTATCCTGGTGCCAATCCGACGGATGATGCGTTCTTTAGTGAAGATCCCGGTTTTTCCCATGCACATTTCACCGCCTTTGGTATGACCAAGCGCGCCGGGCGCTCAATCTCCAATGATGCGGGGCTGCAGGCGATATTGGCTTCAAAGACCAGCGCCATTTGTCTGGTGGCCAAGGCTTGGGACTATCATGTGCGCGTGGCGCTGGGCATCAGCAATGACGAAAACATCGCCGCCCTTGTGCAGTCGGTTGCTGCCATCAAGGCGAGCGGGCGCGAAGCCATCATTGATTGCGAGCATTTCTTCGATGGCTATAAAGCCAACCGCGATTATGCGCTGCAGGTGGCGCGGGAGGCCTATGAAGCGGGCGCGCGCTGGGTTGTCTTATGCGATACCAATGGCGGTACATTGCCCGATGAAATCGCAGCAATTGTCGAGGATACGGTTAAGATCGTCCCGGGCGCTCATCTGGGCATCCACACTCATAATGATACGGAAAACGCCGTCGCCAATACGCTGGCGGCCCTGCGCGCCGGCGTGCGGCAGATCCAGGGCACGCTCAATGGGCTGGGCGAGCGCTGCGGCAATGCCAATCTGATCTCGATCATTCCCACTTTGCTGTTGAAGAGCGAATTTGCCGAGCGCTTTGCGACCAATGTGACGCCTGAGCGCCTCATGACAATCTCCCATGCCTCGCGCGTGCTTGATGAGATTTTGAACCGCGCACCAAATCGCCAGGCACCTTATGTCGGCGACGCGGCCTTTGCCACCAAAGCCGGCATTCATGCTTCGGCCATTCTCAAGGAACCGCGGACCTATGAGCATGT
>JAJRRE010000330.1 GCA_024279745.1 Alphaproteobacteria bacterium | reverse complement strand
GCGCAGCTCTGCAACATATGGCCGCCATGTCGCGGTTGAATTGTCGGCGCGCAACTGGGCGCAACTATTAGTGCCGGCCGGATTTGCCCATGGCTATTGCACATTGGAACCTGATACGGAAGTGTTCTACAAAGTCGATCAATATTACAGTCCTGATAATGATAAGGGGCTGGCATGGGATGATCCGGATCTGGCGATTAATTGGCCCGATCCACAGGCGGCGGTGCTATCGGCCAAGGACCGCGCGCAACCCAAATTCAAGGAGCTGCCGCCTTACTTCACTTGATAGACAGGTGCCGCCGCCAAGCAAGGGTGCCAAGCCGCTGCGGTGTTGACGATAGTGCCTGGTCGGCTGCAACCAAGAACGAGATTTCAATACAACCAGGATGGACGGAAATATGAAGGGTATAATTCTTGCCGGTGGCAGCGGAACACGGCTGCACCCGCTGACGCTGATGACGTCCAAGCAATTGTTGCCGGTTTATGACAAACCCATGATTTATTATCCGCTTAGTACTTTGATGTTGGCGGGTATCACGCAGATATTGATTATTTCAACACCGCATGATTTGCCCAGCTTTGAAAAGCTGCTCGGCTCGGGCAAGCAGTGGGGATTGCAAATTTCCTATGCCGAACAGCCCAGCCCAGATGGCTTGGCGCAAGCATTTATGATTGGCGAGAAGTTTCTGGGCGGTGATAAATGCTGCCTGATCTTGGGTGACAACCTCATTTATGGCCACGGGTTGAGCGATGTGTTGCGCCGTGCTGCGGGCCTTGCCAGCGGGGCGCGCGTGTTTGGCTACCGGGTGGAAGATCCAGAACGGTATGGTGTCGTGCAATTTGATGAGCACGGCACGGCGTTGTCGATTGAAGAAAAGCCGTTAGAGCCAAAATCATCCTGGGCTGTGATCGGCTTATATTTTTATGATGAAGCGGTTTTGGAGATCGCCCAAAACCTAAAACCGTCGGCGCGCGGCGAATTGGAAATAACCGACGTCAACAAAAGCTATCTGGCGGCGGGCACGTTGAGTGTTGAACAGCTTGGACGCGGGTTTGCCTGGTTTGATGCCGGCACGCATACATCTTTGCTGGAGGCGGCTGAGTTTGTACGTGTGCTGGAAAAGCGCCAGGGTCAGAAAATCGCCTGTCCTGAAGAAATCGCTTACCTTTACGGGCATATTACCCGCGCGCAATTGGAGCAGACGGCGATGCGCCTGGGCAAGAGCGAATATGGCCGCTATTTGCACCGCCTGCTCGACGAATAATATTGCCTATAGTACGGGGAGAGCAGAGCAGGGGGAGAGCAGTTGTTAAGGGGGAAAGTCTTGCATCTCGAACCCAAGTGCCTGCCGACATACCTGCCGACATGCCTGACGACACACCTAAGGACTGTGGATTGGGGATTGTTTGCAACATCTTGCACAGCTGACGGGGAGGGCGTTATTGCTCCGACAAGGGGCGCAGATGGCGTGTTAAACGGCGGTCCATCATCTCCCACGAGATGCGGATGATTTCAACAACAATCAGATACATCAAGGCGGCGATGAAATAAACTTCAAAGTCGAAGGTGCGCGAGAAGGCCAATTTGCTTGCGCCCATCAGGTCGAAAATGGTGACCACCGAGGCAATGGCCGAGCCCTTGATCATCAAGATCACTTCATTGCCGTAGGGGCGCAGCGCCGAGATTAAGGCTTGCGGGAAAATGACCCTGAAGAATGTCACGAGCTTGCCAAGGCCCAATGATTTTGCCGCTTCCATTTGCCCGGCCGCAACAGAGCCGATGGCGCCGCGCAGAATTTCTGCCTGATAGGCGGCGGTGTTAAGGGAGAACACCAAGATCACACAATACCACGCATCGCGGAAGAACCACCAAAGCCCTAAATCGGTCAAAGGATAGCGCAATTGTCCGCTGCCAAAATATACCAAAAAGACTTGCGCCAATAGCGGCGAGCCGCGGAAGAAATAGACATAGGCAAAGGACGCGCCGCGCGCCAATTTATTTTTCGATAGGCGCGCCATAGCAATGGGCAGTGATATCAGGGCGCCAATGAAGAGCGATACGCTGACAAGCTGCAGTGTGACCACAAGCCCGGTCAACATTTTGGGGCCATATTTTATCCAAAGATCGACATCCATGATACTATGCTCCCGCCCCTTGTTGCCCGCGATTTGACCAGTTCTCGGCCCAGCCAATAAGCAACGACGAAAACAGCGCCATCACGATATAGAAACCGCAGGCAATGGAGAAAAACAAGATCGGCTCTTTGGTTGCGCCAACTGCGATTTGGGTGTTGCGGAGCAGCTCATCGAGGGCGAGCACGGAGACAAGAGCGGTTTCTTTTTGCAAGATCAAAGCCAGATTTGACAGCCCCGGTAGAGCAAAGCGGATCAATTGCGGGAATGTAACTTTTTGTAAGGTGCGAGCCTTGCTTAAACCCAGAGCCCGTGCCGCTTCAGCTTGGCCAGTGGGGATTGCATTAAGCGCGGCCAAAATGGTTTCGCTGGCATAAGCGGAAAATACAAAGCCCAGGGCGATCATGCCGGCGACAAATGCGCTCAGATCAACGACTATCGTGTCGGAGAACAGCCCGACCAGATTTTGCAGCGCAATCTGTCCGCCGTAAAAAATGATAAACAGCGTCAGCAATTCCGGGACGCCGCGAAACACCGTCGTATAAGCGTTGGCAAATAACCGCAGGGGCCAGTTTTCACTTCGTTTTGCCAGCGCAATGGCAAACCCCAGGACCAGCCCGATAGGCAAGGTCGCCAAAAACAGGCTAATGGTTATGCCAAAGCCGGCAAGAAGCTCATCCCCCCAGCCGGTATCCCCATAGGACAGTAATCCCAATAACTCACTCATACAGACGCCTTAAAGAAGGGGTCTGCCAATCGACGATGCAATTGGCAGACCCTTAAGTCGTGTTCGATTCTTAGGCGCCGATCAGTAAACCGAGAACGGGAAATATTTATCGTTGATCTTTTTATACGTCCCGTTGGCAAGGATGGCCTTGATGGCTTTGTTCAGCTCATCACGCAGTTTGCCTTCGCCCTTGCGCACGGCAATACCGGCACCGACGCCGAAATATTTAGGATCGTTAAAGTCCGGTCCGGTAAAGGCGCAGCATGAGCCGTCTTTTTTCTTCAGCCATTCAAGCATGACCGCACTGTCTGCCAACAGCGCATCCAGGCGTCCGGCAGCCAAATCGGCATTAACCTCGTCCTGGGTTTTATAAAGCTTGATCGTCGAGCCTTTGTATTTTTCTTCGAGGAAGTTGGAATGGATGGTCGAGCCCTGCGCGCCAATGGTTTTTCCCTTGAGGCCAGCGGCGGAGACATCTTTGATGCCGGATTTTTTATCAACAACGAATTTAGCCGGTGTGGAATAATATTTGTCGGTAAAGTCGACTTTCTTTTTGCGTTCATCGGTGATCGACATTGAGGCAATAATCGCATCATATTTTTTGGCCAACAGCGCGGGGATAATGCCATCCCAATCTTGTGCAACGAATGAGCAGTCGGCTTTCATTTGTGCGCAAAGGGCTTTGGCGATGTCGATATCAAAGCCCTTGAGTTGGCCCGACGCGTCTTTGAAGTTAAACGGCGGGTACGCGCCTTCGGTGCCAATTTTAAGCTTCATGCCAGCTGATGCGGCGCCAGCGCTTACCGCCAAGGCAAGTGTGGCTGCGGCCAAATTCTTGAGTAGTTTCATAATTACTTCCCTGAGTTTCTTAGGTTTTCCTCACAAAATCCTTGCGCCGCTAGTTGGATAGACCTGGGTTTGGTCCAATTGCGCCGCCTAAGGCTTTCACAGATTGAACGCTATGACGTAATTGCGATTTGTGCAATTGCTATTGAGCATAATGGTCGTTGGCGGGCGAAATAAATTGCTTTGTTGTAAATTGAATTGGCAGCTAACGCGCTTTGCGTGGTGTCTACTATGGACAAACGCACAGGCAAGATGTGCCGTTGCCCATGGCCTGCAACATTTGATTTGCCGACCATCAGTTGCGGGCGCTGGGTGTTTGGCTCAAGGTTGAAAACGCCAATAAGGTTTGCCGCCGCGCGAGGCTTTGCGAAAAGCGGGGCTGCGCAAATGAACAGGGCGCCGGCCGGTCAGCATCAGCCGCGTGATTTCACCGAACAGGACCGGGTTCCGCACAAACACATTATGGTTGAGATCGAAGCCGAACCAGCTGACGTCCGCGGCCTTCATGCCGGTGATGTCGATGGTGTCGACACCAGGAACGAGCACCAATTCTGCTCCTGCGCGTTTGACCCCATGCAGAAGTTTCGACGCCCATAAGGCCCAATCGTCGCGTGTGGAATAGAGTGTCATGGACGCGCCGCGCGCAGCAAAGCGTTTGGTCAAAGTTGCAAAAGCTTCTTGGTCGACATCGGGATGCGCCCAGATGATTTCGCCAAGCTTCAATTTGCCAAAAACACTTTGCCATTTGGCATCGGATTTATTGAGGCGTTCCAGCGCCCGCAATAACACCCGGTTGCCCATCGAGTGGGCGATGATGTGGAGTTTCTTACCCGGCATATTGGTGGCAAGCTTTTGCAGCAGGACGACCAGCTCAGCGGCGGCGGCGGCGGCGCTTTTCTCATCTTGGTTGTAGCCCGATAAGGTCCCTTGCGAAGGCCATGAAAATGGCACCAGAACGCCGTCAAATTCCAGATCGAAGGTAATCTGCGCCGCCCGTAATAGCGCATTCTCGAAGCTGGCATTATAGCCGTGGATGACCACCAGCATCTGGTCTTTGAACGTGCCGGCAAGTTGCATGGTCTGCACCGCTTGCGCCGCCAGAGTAGCAAAACTTTCCTGCGGCGCAATGGTCAGCAGTTTCAACTCCGCGGCAGCCGTTAGCTTGCCGGTTCCCCGGTCCAGCAAGCCAGCCGCTTTGGCCCGGCGAATGCCCTGGCGTTTAATTTCGGTGTCGGGGATCAATATTGACGCGCGCCCGAACTGTAATCCACCGGCGGGTTTTGTGCCATAGCCTGTCTTGCCGCCGCGGCTCACCTGCGCGCGATTGGTAGCATAGAACACTGGCAGATGCTGCATTCCAGGCGGCGGCATTGTGGCAAGCCGCGCTTGCAGCGGGGCAGCCAATTGCAGCTTGCCGGTTTTTTCATAGACCTGGATGAGCCGCGACAGGCCTTTGCGAATATAGGGATGGCCGGGCTTTTGCGTCTTTTCGTCAATTGCCAAGGAGCGACGGGCGAAGGGTTCGGCCAGGGCATATTTTTCCTGATTGATATAGACTTTGGCAATATTGCTGAGTGTGGCGGCGACTTCAGGATGTTCAGGACCCAGCATGGACGTTCGAATATCTAAAACCCGCTGGTTTAGGGCTTCGGCTTCATCATAGCGCTTTTGCTCCAGGTAAACAGTTGCCAGATTGTTAAGAGCAATCGCCACATAGGGATGGCGCGTACCGTAATGGCGTTGCCAGACCTTCAGTGTTTGCAAAAACAAGGTTTCGGCTTCTTTATAGCGTTTTTGATATTTATAGACGCTGCCGAGATTATTGAGTGATAGCCCAAATTCGATTCCCCCCGGCGCAACGCGGCGGCGGATGTCTAACGCGCGCAAGTGATATTTTTCCGCCCGTTTAAACCGATCCATCGAGACATTGATTTCACCCAGATTATTGAGGCCAAGGGCGACCCGCAGCGGTTTGTTGTTCGCTTTCAATGTATCCAGCGCTCGCTGATATAGCGGCTCCGCCTCGCTGAAACGCCCCAACGCTTGATAAACCGTTGCAAGATTATTGAGCAGATCAGGCAAGGGGACACGCTGCGGGCCTTGTGCCCGAACTCGCATTTGCAACGCGCGCTTTAAATAGGGTTCCGCTTCATGCACCCGCCCCCGCTCTTGCAATAATATGCCCAGTTTATTGTAGGTGAAGATAAGGTCACTGGTCGGCATATTGGGATCGGCGGCAATGATGGCTTCTTGAATTTTTGCACTTTGTTGGTAGTAAAAGGCTGATTTTTTAAAATTGCCTATCGTTGCATGGGTGGCTGCAAGCATCTCCATTGGTGCGATTAAGCTTGGGTCGGTGTCGGATGTTGCGATCTGCCGTGCCAGGATGAGCTGATTATTGGCAAGCTCTAGCAAGATCGAATATTTGCCCGATCTGTTGGGTTGGGGCTGGGATTGAGCCAAGGCGCTATTGGGAAGCGTGAGGGCTGTGACAATCAAAATAAATGCAAGAGTGAAGGGGGCAAGGCGCATCGGGGCCAGGTTGCTACAAGCATGAAGCTGGAGGAGGGCCTTGGTTCCCCGCCGTCCAGTCAAAGTTGCCATTACTGCTCTTGCGATATTAACCTGGCTCATCATGCGCCCTCCTTGGATTTGATGCTTGAATTTGGTTAATAGCAGATATGAAGGAGCGAGTCTGACGTGCTTTGTCTTGCCTGCGCCGAGGGCAATCGCTGAAGTGCCGCCTGTTATGCCGAAATTGTTATTTGGCCCGGCCGGCAAACGGGTCTTAAAATAAGCGGTTGGAATAATGGATCGACCAAAATACCGGATCGGCCAGGGCTTCTTTATGCTGCAAGGCTCGTTTTTGCTGCAAGTATGGGGCGAGTGTGACAACACTGACACGCCGCGTTAAAACCGGCAAATGTGATGGGAACAAATTGGACCTTAAGCGCTCCTTAATCTAACCTGTGCAGATTGAAGAAGATTGCCCGCTTCAGGAAAGCAATTTTGACGGGAATAACCGAATGTCGAACGGATTGACAAAATATAAGGGATTGTACGGCGTGCTGGGCACCGCTGCCGCACGGCTCGTTATAGTCTTTGCCGTTCTGATGTCTGGTATTGTTGCAGCTAGCGCTCACGTTGCAGACAGTGCTTATGCAGCGCGAGTTGGCGACAAAATTTCCACAGCGCTTCCCTTCTTGCCCGCCTCCCCACATGCCAAGTTGGGGGGTATGCCTTCAACTGGAGCTGTAGCATCGGCGAATTTTGCTGGGGCGGGTTTTGCTGGGGTGAATTTTACTGGGGCAGAGTTGGCCGAGTATTTGGCCGAGAATACCGAGAATAGTGCCGGACATTTTGCAATCGGCTATTTTGAATTCGGTCAAGTCGGAACCACACCCTTAGCGAACCAAACTGCTCAACTAATTGCGCTGAGCGGCTGTCATTTTCTACGCCTTCCCGATAGTCCGAACCAAAAGCATTGCGAACATGTTGTTAAGCGAGCAACTTATTCCTCGCGGTTGAAATTACTGCGGCGCATTCGTTCGGATGTAAATTTCTTCGTTACCCCCACGGTTTGGCACAACCAAACGGTTGGATTGTACGGCACGAGCCCGATGGCGATACGTGCGAACAGTGCCAGACCGCGTTCGCCGTTCAAGGCAATGTATGCGGTCACATCGCGTATGTTGAATTAAAGCCTGGTTCCGCGCTTAAGTGCTGGCGAACCCGTGAAGACGTTCCGATCCGGTTTGTTGACCCCTTTGAAAATTTGTTCGGCCTGAAACAGGCTCTTATTGTCCCACGGCAATAAGGCTGTGGCAGGCGCTAAATTATCGAAGGCCGGCCGCGCGCTTTCGGTGGGCGTGGTTCCCCTGTCAATTCATTGGCCGCGCCCGCCGCCAGCTTTCTCTTCTCCCTCCTCCTCCTTGGTTACGGCTCCAGTAACCGGCTCCGGCTTGCTTGGTTGGCAGAGCCAGACGTGCCCACCACGGCAAAGCAGATCGCACAGGAAGATGTTAGAATTAGGCGTCGGAATAGAGCCGTGAAGATTAAATCGCGCCAAATACCGACCCGCAAAACGGGTGTCCTGCAAAACGGTTAGCCCGCAAAACGGTTAGATTGAAAGAGTTATAACTATGACCAGGTTACGACAACTACGGCCGGTGAAATATATGGCCCTGACATTGCTTGGCATGATGCCGGCCTTGTTGTTAGCACCGCTGAGCCTTGGCATATCGCCTGGCGCGGCCAACGCACAATCTTATTTCAACTATAAAAGCACATCTGAATTGCGCCGGATTGCGCGCAAGCGTGCTCTTGCCAAAAAACGCCGTTTGGCGCGGCGCAAAGCTTATCGAAAGCGCAGATTGGCAAAAAGGCGTCGGGGCAGTCGTGCAGCCAGCACGGCATCGTCGCAATTGTTGTCAAAAGCCAGATCAATTCCCGGCGCGTTGCAAATCGTAGTGTCGTTAAAGGAGCAAAAACTGGCCGTTTATAAGGGCGGACAGCAAATCGCCATGACCCGCGTTTCAACCGGGCGCTCCAGCAATCCAAGTCCAACCGGCGTTTTCTCAATTCTGCAAAAGCGCGCGGTGCATTTTTCCAATCTGTATAACAATGCGCCAATGCCGAATATGCAGCGGCTGACCTGGTCGGGCATTGCCCTGCAT
>JAJRRE010000329.1 GCA_024279745.1 Alphaproteobacteria bacterium | reverse complement strand
TACACAATGGCAAAATGTGCCGACAAATATGAAGAAGCATATAAAGAGCTGCTCTAATTTTGAAGTCGCAACAGGTTGTCCCGATCGAGGCCGAGGCGTTTGACGGATGGTTTTTTGCCCGGACTAGCGTAAGCGGTTGTTGAACCGGTTACGACACGGCCATCATCAAATTAGCGGTTCAATCGCGGCCATTTGAAGTGTCCCCGTTTTCAGCGAAGACTTGGCACTAGTAGCAACCAAATTTTGTTACATATGCGTTACAAATATTCAAAGCGGTGTGCTTAGTAAAATCATTAAGGCATTTATTTTATTGGTGGAGCCAGACGGGATCGAACCGACGACCTCGTGAATGCCATTCACATCTGCATAGTTTTGCCTGGATCAATCATGGTCGCCGCTGGTCGTTGTATCCCACAGAAAAACAACAACAAACCGCCTTGGCAATGACCAGCCGCGACCACCCGCTGGTTTTCTTGCATGCACCCCAGGCGCAAATCTGTTTTCTTTCTCGCTCACTTCCTTAGCACCAATTATCCTCAAGATGGAGCCGCCGATAATACTGGAGCGGTGCCTCCTTGCTTTTAAGGGAGGATTGTAACGCCAGTTTTGCGATGATGAATTGTGCAGATGGCGAATAGGTCGGGTTAATTCTTCTTCTTTTTTCTGTTCGTGCGTGTTTTGAATTTGGTTTTTGCACCTGGTATGCGGTGTAGTTTCCCCGTTACGCCATTGCGCGCTTTTTGAACCTTCGGGCGCCAGGCACGCGCAAATCTCTGAGCGGCAATGATCTGCTTGGGTTTGAGCTGCTGTTCAATCGCCTGACGTGCTTGCACGGCTTCTGGGTGCTGGCGGGTTGCGGCCAAGTTAAAATAGCCATGCGCCTTTACTAGATCTTTTTCAACGCCGATCCCCAAGGCAAATGTCTGCCCGAGGGAAAAAAGGCCGACGGGATTACCAACGGCGGCGGTTTGCTGGAACAGTTTTAAAGCTTCTTTTTGATTTCGCTTAACGCCGTTACCAGTGATATAGGCTTGCGCCAGAATATTTCTCGCACCGATATGATTCTTCTTGGCAGCTTTTTTTAAGTTTGCAATACCAGCGGCCACATCCCGTTTGCCGCCGCGCCCTTCCAGCAGTACCAGGCCGCAATTAAACTGTCCATTTGTATCGCTGGCCTTTGCCGCCTGGCAAACCAGTTTGCGCCCCTCTTCATAGTCTTGCAGAACGCCTGCGCCTTCCAAGTGCAACATACCGAGCCGGTTTTGCGATAAAGCACTGCCTTTTTCCGCCCCTTTTTTATAAATGGCTACGGCATTGCCCAGATTAGCCTGACCGCCCATGCCCAGTTCGAGCATTCGGCCAAGATAAAACGCGCCATCGGGTTGTCCGGCATCAGCGGCTTTTCCAAACAGCTCGGCGGCCTTGGAAAACTCTCGTTTATCCAGTGCTGCCAGCCCTTCCTCAACGGTCGCCCAAGACGCACTGTAGAACAGCGGTAGCATGGCAACAGACAAACCCAGGAGGCGAAGCGTACGTTTCATATTCAACACACCTTTTAGCACAAACTGAACTTAACCGGTCGGCATAACCAGACCGACACCGTTAATACAATCTGACCGACAAAGATAATTTTACCCCAAAGCCCCTGGCATTGATCTCTCTACTGTCGCCAATCGGCTTGGCAATAAAGATGTCGCCAGTGACACGTTCGGTCGATAACTTCAACCCTGCACCGCCCGACACCATATAAAGTGATGTGTCATTAGCAAGGCTATGAACCCGCCCACCATCTACAAAAACATAGGGTGTCAGCGATAGTAAAGCGCTGGCAGCTTTACCGAAAATCTTATTGAATTTCTTGGTGCCGCCCGTCAAGGCATAAAGCGGAAGGTTCAATGTATTTTGCAAAGAAACTCCCAGTTCGCCAGAGCGTTGATAGGCTTCAAATCCGCGCACCGAACCGCTGCCACCAATATAGAACTGGTCGGTGCTGTAGAGAATTTGGCGTGAGAGCTGGCCAGTGGCCACCGAATAGACGGTCAAGCCGTTGTTAAAGCCCTTATAAACAGTGGCCGATCCTTTGATTTTGCTGAATTTAGATTGTGCAGCCCCTTTGGCATTTGAATTTTTATCGGCGCCAAACAGCGGTACACCAACATCGACACCGCCTGTCAAAGACAGATACATGCCCGGAAAATGATGCTCATAACTGGTGGTGAGCCCGGCCACACTCAGGCTCTGAGGGGTCAGGGAAATCGAATTGATGTAGCGCGCGTTCCAACGGTGGGTGAGGGCAGCGCCGATTTTCCATTTACGTTTGGCATCGCGAAACATCAAATAGTCCGTCGATCCTGTCACGGACGCTGATTGATTAAACAAATCCGAAGTAGAGGTCAGCAGCGACAGCGAATCTGAATAAGAGAGCGATAACGAATGCAGCCAGCGCCCATAAGGCAGCGAGCTTGAGAAGCTAAGAGAATTGGAACTCTCAGAGCCGCTATAAGCGAGATACCAATTGTCATTTAACTGCAATAGGTCATCGGCTTCCAGGACAACATCGGCGCGTCGTAAATCGCCGTTTTTAAACCCGGTATAATTAAATTTTGCAAAGGCCCGTAGGCGATTTTTGCGCTTGTTCTTGATGACCAAAATTGATTCTCCGGGCTTCTTTCCCGGCTTAATGTCCAATGTCGCAGTGCTGGAAGGCAGACGATTTATTTGATCAAGTCCCTGCTCGATATCTCGCAATTGCAAAAATTTGCCCTTGATACCTGGAAAGCTGGTCGTCAACTTGCTGTGCGGTCCCGGCTTGGGTTTACCATTTAGAATTTCGACATATTCAATATCACCGACACGGCCCTCGACGACGACCAATTCCAGTTTGCCGCTCGACAAATCCTGTTTGGGAATAAAAGTCCTGGTCGTAATATAACCGCGATCAATATAGATCTTGTTGATGGCGCCCATCAGCGCATCAATTCCCTTCGGGCCCATGCAATCGGAGAGAAGGGTGGACAAAATTTTGCTAATTTCCTCCTGCCCGATCAAGGTTATGCCAGTTACATTCACAGCTTTAATGGGCAGGCAGCGCGGCTCTTTGCCCGGCTTTTTGACCGGGTCTACTTTGATCTCCATGCCGCCTTTGGTCGTTAAAGCGCGTTGGCGCGTTGCTTCTTGGCGGCGCTCATCAAGCACGCGCTGGCCCTGGTCCTGTTTGATCTGTGCCGATGTTTGCGCTTGTGCAGCCGGAGACACGATGCTTGTGAGGGCGCCTTGTAACAACGCCATCAAGAGGCACAGGTAAAGATGCGTCAGTCGTGGCTGCAAGGGCTCAGGCCTGATCTGCCGGCTGTACGCCGCGTTTGTTTGTGCCGGATCGACCAAATCACAGCCAGATGAAGTATTGCGCGCTGGTGTCATCACAGCACCCCGCGAAACAAACCGTTAAATTTCCGGTTAAGTTCGCTCAAACCTGCAGGGGCATCGTTGCTCCTGGTGCCGTGATTTGCATTGACCTTGCCGCTGACGACAACGGTCGTGCCGTCAAATACCACTTCGCTTTCGCTTTCCAGCGTTAGATCGCCCTGGGCGACAACCAGCGCGCCGCCATCATAGGTATAGAAAAAACGCCCCCAGGAGCCGACAAGGCCGCCCATGAAACCGGCGGGCCTTGTGTAAACATTGGGGATCAGTTGCGAGCTCAAAGTGATCTTCGGGGCCTTGATCGCAATACCCTTCGAGCCGCTTAGCGTTCCGCCCAGATTTACAAAAGCTGTGCTGGCCAGAATTGACAACTCATTGGTTGCGGTGATTGCTCCGCCATCCCGCGTGATCGTCGAATTGCCCCAGCTCCGGCAAAATATAAAAAATTTGCAGCGCCGTTGCAGTGTCACACGACCCAGGAGAGCCGGCTTGTTCACAATGTTCTGGGCGGTTATGTTGATGTCGTCACTGGCTAGTTCGCCGCCAACATTGATGACTGTCTTGGCGGTAATCTTTAAGGTATCGACCGCGGTGGTATTGGAAATCTCATTGCCATCGACATAGCTCCCATAGTCGATGGTTTTTTCCCAGCGAGCGTTTTTAAAGGCTGAGAAACTAAAGCGCGCCAGTGACGCTTTTTTCACGGTCTTATCGGTGCCAGTCAGGCCATTTGATTTGAGTGTCGAATTGTCAAATGTCTGATCAGTTGTAATCAGCACCGATTTATTCGACAAGAAACGCCCGCTTGCGTTGCGAATAGATCCTCCGGCGCGCAGCGTTAAATCGTCATTCTCACCAAAAAATGAGGCAACACGGTCTTCGCTGGTTGTTTCGTTGAGAATACCGCCGCCTGCCACAACGCTGACACCGCCAATCGATGCGCCAACGCCCTCAATGCGTTTGCTGCCTTGTACCAGGGCGCCGCGATTAACAACATTTTCCTCGGCGGAAATGTAAACACCACCTTTTTCGGCCTTCACTTCACTGCGCACTGTGACGCTGCTTGCCACTTCAATATTCTTGCCGGTAATGACGATTGAATCCGTTGATTGAAGTTTTACCGCCTGAAAGGAAATATCGCCCTGGGCATCGACCAGTGTCGTGAGCGCGGACGTCAGTTGCGATTGCACCAAATCCAAATCTTCTCCGGCGCTCAAGAATATATTTTTAGGAGACTTATAGACGCCGCCTTCATCGGCGAACCGCCCGGCGGCATCGAAGGCCAAAGCATCATCGAGGGCGGTGAATTGCAGTCCGAATTTTCCTTTTGCAAAGGTTATGTCGCCTTCGGCGCTCAGCATGACCGCACCGATAGATGAAAAACCAATTGTCGTGCGTATCTGGGCGGTAAACGCTGTGCTTTGAGCGCTAAGATTGCCTTCGGCTTCGATCAAGATCCCTGAGCTGGTTGATATCAGTTTGCTCTGTTTTGAACTGCCCAGAAAGGCGATGTCTTTGCCGGCTATGAAAATGGCTTTTTCGGCAAGGATATCGACATCGTCAACCAAAATTTTTCCGCTACCGGTAATCCAGTAGTCCCCTTTGGCAGCGCGTCCCTTGCCGGCGACATTGACACCGGCGCCTTTGTCATTGGCTGTAATAGTGATGGTGCCGCCATTAAGCACCGCGCCGCTCTCGATAACGATAGAGGTCGCCGTGCTGGGCGTTTTCAAACTTGTCACACTCAACCAGTTGGATAAGTCGGTTGCTGACGCGGAGCCGTCCAGCGCGGCGCGTCCCGATCCTGACGTGATGTTCAATGCCATTGCTGGAGCGCTGCGTGTGTCGACAATCGGTCCGGAAATTTTGATATTTTTTGCAATGAGATCAAGGCGGTCAAGAGCAGCAGACAATCCCTTTGAACCAACGGAAATATCCCCTGATGTCACATCAATCTGCATTTTACCGTCGCCATTTGTGCTCACACGGCCCGTGAGCAAGCCAACGGCACCCGTGTTGGCAAAGCTGGCGCCATTGACGGTAATGCCATTGGGGTTGGCGACAATCACATTGGCTTTTTGCCCGGTAACACTTAAGGGGCCGACCAATTGGGAGCGCCGGGTCGACGTTACTTCATTGACAATTGTGCCGGCCTTCGCAGCGCTGTTATTGAGATCCACGCCGGTTTGCGGGACATTGAAATCGCTATAGCGATTGAGGCTGATACCTTGTTTGGGAGGGGCAATGGTTACGGTGATTTTACCGCCAGTTGCGGTCGTAACAGAAGTGGATGTTGTGCGATCAGGAACAACGCCTTGCGCATTTGCCGTTGCTCCGGCACTAGCAATCAGCGAGCACCCGGCAACAAAAACAAAGCCAATAAAAGAAGAAGCGAAGCCGCTAAAAATTGCGCCAACACTTTTCAAGTGCCTAATTGACACGCCACTCACACTGTACAAGATTAGCCCCCCGCCTGCTGCTCTGTTGCCGGACCATCGCATGGCAGCCGGCAAAAATGCAAGAGCAAATTCACACTTTCGAATTGTTTCATGAGCGGTTACTAAGAGGCTGTTGCAATATGTCACTATCTATTGTCAACGCATGCGTCCACGCATCGCTAACTTTGCCATGAAGGAAAAATAGTAATGCTTTTTCGTGTACTCCAAATGCTGTGCGCCGCAAGCCTCATTGTGCTGCCATTGAATATTGTGTTGCCGCTAGATATCGGATCGTCCTATGCCGCTTCGCATAAGAAAAGCGTCAGGGGAACTGCAAGCTCTAAAGCAAAGCGCAGTGCCAGAAAAAAGAACAAGAACAGGCACAAAAAACAACGGCGCTATGCCAAAGCAGATACCACCGCGCCAGTTTTCGGCAAGTGGCAATTATTGTGCAAAGACAAGCAAGCGCTTGAACCGGCCAAACGCTGCCGCATCTCGCAAACCGTATTATCGCGAACCCCCGGTGGTGGTCGCCAACTGTTGCTGATCCGTGTTTTTAAGGGCAAGCCGCTGATTGCCATGGTGACAACGCCGCATTCAATTTTTCTCAAGCCTGGCTTGATCTTAAAGATCGATAAGAATAAATCGCGGGTGTATTCCTTTGAGACCTGCAATGAAGATGGCTGCCATACGGGCATCGTGCTTGGCGAGCGCATGATTGAGGAAATGAGCGATGGCAAGCTGGGGCTGTTCTATTTCTTTGACGGTGGGCAGCGCCGTATTACGGTTCCTGTGTCTTTGAACGGCTTTAAATCAGCGCTAAGCGCAATGATGAAACCGTAGGGAAAGCAGCTTTTGTCGCAGGACGGAGCGGTTCCTACGCCTTTTTAAACCGTTGAAGATACATCGTTATTATGCGTTTCATCTCAAGGTTTTACATTAAATTTGTACTGAGCCTCACGCTGCTTGGTCTTGGCGCATTTGTGGTCATGACGCCGACGAGCGCGGCTGATCAAAAAGTTACGCCAAGCGCGGCAACACAAATCGGGTCGGCGCAGGCCAAATCAGCACAGGCCAAACAGCAAGAAACAGACCCCAAACCAAAACATCCGCTGACCAACAAGGTGTGGGATGTGAGCGCTAAAGCGTTTATCTCGCAGCGCGCCATGATAAAACGGATCGGTGCGGCAAAACTCGTGTTGATCGGAGAGCGCCATGGCCATAGCGCCCATCAAAATCGCACAGCTTTTATTTTGGAGAGGCTTGGGGATCGCAATATTTACCCGGCATTGGTGATGGAGATGCTGGAGCCGCGTCAGCTCTTGATGGTTCGCCAATACCGCAAGGATAACCCGGAATCTGCCATGGGGCTGGGCGAGGCGCTACGCTGGTATAAGACAGGTTGGCCGTCCTGGTCGTTCTATGAGCCTATTTTTCGCGCCGCCTTTACCGCCAAGCTACCCTTGATCGGCGCCGATCTGCCCGAAGCCGAGCAAAATAAGATCAAGAAAATGGGCCACAGAGAGCAACCAAAGGACACCTCCATTCTCACCTCATGGAAGATGTCGATGAAAGCAGCACATTGCAATTTACTCGGTGAACTGG
The DNA here is from genome assembly GCA_024279745.1 of Alphaproteobacteria bacterium. Classification (GTDB taxonomy): domain Bacteria; phylum Pseudomonadota; class Alphaproteobacteria; order Rhizobiales; family Hyphomicrobiaceae; genus JAJRRE01. The sequence continues at coordinate 4,907 of JAJRRE010000329.1, read as the reverse complement.
GGCTGACAAACATGGCATTGTTACAATGGCAGCGCGATCAGGCAATGGCGGCTGCCCTGTTGCACGGTGCTGAGCGCGAAGGGCGGGCATTGTTGCTTGCTGGACTGGCGCATATCCGTCGCGATCGTTCCGTGCCGCGCTATGTCGGCGCGCTCTTCGATGGTCCCGGTGACATGCTCGCCATAGCTTTGATGGACGTGGCAGCAGGCAAAGCCAAGCCAAACAGCTATATGCCCAAATCGATCAACGGCAAGACTGCACCTTATGATCTCATCTGGTTCACCCCGCCAAAGTCTCGTGGTCCCAGCACCTGCAAACGTCTTAAGGCTAAAGGTCTTTTGCAGCAGCTTAAGTGAAGCACCCTTAAATAAGGCCTTGCTTCTATATGCGGCGCAAGAAGGGCTTGAAACGCTGAAGGTTTCTTTGAAACATTGGGTGTTTGATCGCGCCCGACAATTAGCGTCCGACATGCTTCTCCAGAAGAGCGGTGCATCACTGGGCAATCGTTTTGCTTGAACGACAGTGCGCGACAGCAGCCATATCCACTTCAATATCCTGCCGCACTTTTTTACCCGGTGCATGGCGTTTTAATTTGATAGAATGGAAAATATCAACAGGGTCAAAAAAAAAAATATTGTTGTACCGCGGTTACAAACTGTTTGCAGGAGGCCAGCCTGACGTCGGCATCAATGGTTAAATTGGATTAAACAATTTTTTGAGTAATAGCGAATTGTTAGCCGGTGTTACCTCACTTTCCTGTGAGGGGATTCGCGCCTTGAAACACAACTAAAACTTGCAGGCGCAAACCTCCTTGATCTGTAAAACCGGTTGGAAGTGATCTGACGATCTTGACGTCCCCCAAGTCTTGAACGCTATAAAGGCGCCGTTGTGATGGGCTAAAAATATTGGGGTAGTTATGCAAGGTAAAGTTGTTGCGACCGCGGGTCGGGCTGCGGGTATTGCAGGTATTGTTGGGGCACATCTTGGGGCATTTTTGGCGCATTTAGCGGCGCTGACCTTGGCATTTCATCCTTTAATAGCGATTGCCGGCGATAGCATCCGGATTGATCCGACGGCGCCGCGGGCGCTGCAGCCGGGCATTACCTCCTCGGCTACGGGCAAGGCGGTGATCAATATCACAACGCCCAACGCCGGCATTTCCGTCAATAGATCCAGAGATTTATCAACCTCGTCCGGGGCGATCTTCAACAACTCGACGGTCAGCGGCACCTCTCGCACGGGCGGCTATGTGCGCGGTAACACATCCCTCAGCCGGTCGGGTTCGGCCAATGTCATCCTCAATGAAGTGCGCGGAACCGGCGCTACATCTTTGGGCGGCAGTAATGAAATTTTCGGCGCCAAAGCCGACCTCATCATCGCCAATGAAAACGGCATCCACTGCAATGGCTGTGCCTTCGTCAATACCCGCCGGGCCACATTGACCACCGGCCGGCCGACAGTCTCTGGCAGCTCCATTCGCCTTGGTGTCACGCGCGGCGTGGTCTCCGTGTCGCGCGGCGGCATGAGCGGTGCTGATGAGGCCGAGTTGATCGGGCGGCACGTGATCATCGACGGCAAGGTGGTGGCACGCAACGCCATAACCGCGTCGGGCGGCTCCCAGGTTTACGACTATAACAATCGCAAGGCCCTGGCTGCGCCAACCCTGGCTGCCCGGCGAGCGCCTTACGCCGTTGACGCCACCTCTTTTGGCGCCATGAATGCAGGCCAGATCCGTATCATCGGCAATGAAAGCGGGCTGGGCGTGCGGGTGGATTCTGCCCTGAGTTCACGCGGTAATATCACGTTACGCTCGCGCGGGGATCTGCATTTCAATAATTTCAGCGCCGGCGGGTCCGCCAATATCGAAGCGTTGGGTAAGGTCACGCAAGGGGCGGGGACCGGTTCGGCGCGCGCCAATCTGTCGGTTTCGGCGCGCTCGTTTGAAAATGTGCGCGGATCGAAACTGCTGGCCGGCGGTACAGTTACATTGAACCTGCGCGATTACGCCACCATCTCCGGTGAGATCCGAGGCGCGACGATCAAGGTCGTTACCGATAAAACCACTACCAATATGGGCCGCCTGATCTCCGCCCAAAACCTGACCGTTGTTGCTGGCGAAATAGTAAATAAAGATATTGCACCGACGGCAAGCGGCAATTATCAAGATGTGTGGATCAAAAAATATGTACCATGGATGAAATGGTATGTGGCGAACAAGCCGACCGATTGGTTTTCAAGCTATTATCGGAGTTTGATTTCGCGTGCACAGCTCACGACCACTGGCGGCAGCAATGGTAATGTCAAGAACGGTTATCTTTATTCCGCCGGTGATATTGCGCTGACCGCACGAACGGGCCGAGTGTATAATACCGGCTATGTGATTGCTGCGCGAGATCTGACCATTTCAGCCAAGACGGACATTGTTAACACCGCCAAATTAACGGCCACAGGTGGTAAAATCTGTTCGTCCTTAGGTTGTGGCGCGATTTACAACGCTGCTTATGCCTATCTTTATGCCGGGCGAAATTCGACCCTTAGAGCTGGCCGGGATATTATCAATCGCGGATCGAATATCGGTGCCAAAGGAACGCTTAATCTTATCGCTGCGCGTGATATTCGTAATGAGTGGAGTGCTGTTGGATATTCGTGGAACCGTACAGGGCACGGGACCAGCGCCCTCAAACGTAATTACAGTTACGCAAATAGTTATTTTAAATATGGCAATTATTCTGTGCGCTGGTGGTGGAGGACTTATACCTATCCGCGCGTAACCTATGGCCGCACCTGGACTGGCTTCTATAATTATCGCACGACCAAAGATTGGTCTCGGAGCGCAGTGCGTTATACGGGATTGCGTCGCGGATACATTTACTCCACCGGTTCGGATCTTTATTTGAAGGCCGGACAGGATATTACATCCGATGGGTCTTATCTGCGGGCCGCGCGCTCACTGACCGTCGATGCCGGACGCAATCTTAATCTTCGCACTAAAACTTACACGAATTTCGATTATGCCAAGGATCGCTACAGCACGTCGATCTGGTCCTATGCGCGCAATCGTAGCACTGGCTGGAGCCTTTATTCCAACAACCGGTTCTATTGGCTCAACTACCTCAATGGGGGTATTCGATACACCGGTTATCGTAAGACTGTCAGCGAAAACAACCGCTACACTTACAAAGCCTCGGCTGGCGGTGCGGCATCTTATGTCTATGGTGGTCAGGATGTTCGGCTTTATGCGCGCGGTGGTGCGATTACGCTTCCCAATGCGCTTAAAACGACACGCGATATCTATCTTTATGCGCGCGGCAACATTTCCAACCGCTATGGGATAACGGCGGGACGCAACCTAACAATCTATTCCATTGCCGGCTCGATCCTTAATTCAAACCGGTCGATATATGCCCGGGGTACTGGTTACCTGCGCGCGGCAAAAAATATCGACAGCTGGTCTTTGAATACTGGTGGCAATCTTAGTGTCGTAGCCTATGGCACTTTGCGCAATCGTAATTATCTGGGCAGTAACGCTGCCTTGTCGATTTATACCGGCAGCCATCTGTACAATTATGATCCCAGTTCGCGAACCCGCGAAGCCAGAATTTATGGCCGCTCCAGCGTGAATATCAATGCCGGAGGCAATGCCTATCTTTATAATGGCAGCTCAATCCGTTCAGCAGGTGATGTTGATTTAGCGTCACGCGCCGGTTCAATATACGTGACGGGGGTTGTTAACGGGCGCAAATATTTCAGTTGGTATAAAGGTGCCGCCTATGGTCGGCAGGTCTGGAGCAGTGGCTGGAATGATAAATTCCGTTATGGCGCGATCTCCGGTCGCAACGTTAATGTCACCGCCAAATATGATATCGTTCTGACGGGCGCCAGCCTGTCGGCAAGCAATGATCTCAGCCTGAAAGCCGGGCGCACACTCTACAGCAATGGTGCTGCTTACAAGGCCTATCAAAATACGCTCGTGCGCCAATGGTCGTCCAGGCGTTATCTGGCGTCTTACAGCTGTGCCGCAAGATGGCGGTGGTGGTGTTATCGCTGGACGCCGAATTATGCGACTAGCTGGAGCTATGCCGACAGCCGCAGCATAAGTAATCCGACGTATCGGACGAATAACTACCTGCGCGCCAAAAATATTACGGTAAGCGCCGGCACGGTCAATACAAGCTTGCTGAATATGATCGCGCGGGAAGATCTGAGCCTGACGTCGACTGCCGGCGCCCTCAACACCTCTGCTGCAGCCTATGTTAAAGCCGGACGCGATCTTTATCTAACAGCTAGAACCACATTGACAGTTGGCGGTCCGATCAGGGAGGGCCGTGATCTTTATCTGCGCTCTACTGCCGGCGGCATCGATTTCCGCTCCAATCTGGCGGCAACGCGCGATCTGGTCGTCAATGCTCGTGGCCTGATCCGCAACTATGCGACGCTCAGCGCCCGCCGCTCCTTGTTGATGACTTCGACCCACAGCAGCATCCAGAATCTATCAACCAAGGTGAATTATAGACTCACCTCGGCTCATGGCTGCTATGGCAGCGCTTGCGGGCGCAATGGTTTCTACTACCGTCCGGCGCAGCTCATTGCCGGCACCGGTGGGCTCATTCTTGATGCTAGGGACGACATCCTGAACCGTGGTTCAGTGATTAAGTCCAAGGGCGACATGCTGATCACTGCGGGCCGCGACTTTATCAACGAGGCGCAATTCGGCAAATTCGCGATCAAGGATTACTACCGCAGCTATACCAAGAAAAAATGGTGGGGCAGGCGGACCACCTATACCTGGCGCACCTATCTCGACCGCGCCGTTCTGCAGGCGGGACTCGTCGATGCAGGTGGCGATCTGTCGCTCACGGTCGGCCGGGATCTCAAGATCAAGGGATCGACCATCAAGGCGCGCGGCG
>JAJRRE010000328.1 GCA_024279745.1 Alphaproteobacteria bacterium | reverse complement strand
TATCTGATAGCCGTCCGGGTCGGCGACAAAGAAAAATTTGGCCATCAGGGCGCCGTCTCGTTCAAATTCAACAATCTTGCGCGGCGCCAGACCGGCAGCCTCAAAGCGTTTGTGCTCGGCTTCCAGATCCTCCACCACAAAAGCAATATGACCGTAGCCGTCGCCCAGATCATAAGGCTCCTTGCGCTCATCGTTGATGGTCAACTCCAGCTCAAAATCAGCTTCGCTATTGCGCAGATAAACCAGCGTGAAACTGTCAAATTCGAACCGGTCGGCGATTTCGAGGCCAAAGGCTTTTTGGTAAAATGCGACCGAGCGCGCCTCATCGAACACCCGGATCATTGAGTGAATTGCTTTGGCCATTGGCATCTCCCTTGCTGGCGGGTTGACTGCGGGGCTGACTGCGAAAATTTACTTGCCGCGCCAGATTAGCATTTCGGACGTGGAAATTGATAGGGGTTCAGTACGCATTAATTGGTCGAGCTGGTGGTCTGTGCGCATCCCAGTGGCTGTATTCTGCCTAGTGATCGCCATATGGTGTCAGATGTGTTATACATTCTGTCTAACATTGCGTGTGTAATACCACGTGTGAAACACCGCGTGTTTAACATTGCGCTGGGTTATATATCGAAGCAAGGCCCCGTACACGCCCCGCACCGCCATAAGAGGTTCTGCTATGAAGCTGCAACTAAAAAAAATCGGTAATTCAACTGGTCTGATCCTGCCCAAGGAATTGCTCGCGCGGCTCGGCCTGCAGCAGGGCGATGAGGTTTTCTTGACCGAATTGCCCGATCGTGGTGTCAAATTGTCGGTCTACAACCCACAACATGATAAAGTCATGGAAGTAGGGCGTGAGGTCTTTCGCGAATATCGCGAGACTTTTGAGGCGCTGGCCAAATGAACGAACCGTTATGGTTGACGCTCGACGATGTTATTGCGCTTCATGCCGAGCAATTAGCGATATTTGGTGGCCCGGAAGGCATACGCGATCCCGGATTACTGGAGTCGGCGATCACAAGGCCGATCAATAGCTGGAATTATGGTGTCAGCGATCTTCAGACACTGGCTGCTTCCTATGCCTTTGGCATTGCAAAAAACCATCCCTTTATAGATGGAAACAAGCGTGCGGCATTTGCAGCCATGATGGTGTTCTTGCGGCTGAACAATGTAGCATTTGCTCCTGATCCGGCGATGGTTACGGCAGTTATTCTTGATCTGGCCGCCGGCGAGATAGATGAGCAGGGGCTGGCGCGCTGGATCGGCGACAATTGGCCAACATAATTCAACCAGGGGTAGAATCCGCCAGCTGACGGTACACCAAGTGATTGATGTTCTTGGTTAAATTTTGATGTTCACGTTGACAGCATCACAACCTTGCCGCCAGTTAACCACGCTGCCACAACTGAGAGTTTAATCGCTCTCCTGTAAAATGTTGAGTTGAATTGGTGCTGCGTTATTGGGGGTGCGGGGCTGGCGCGTTTGCGAACGCAGCTATAAAGCCCACAGCAGACGTCGGCGTTGTAGCAGGCGTCGTCGTTGCAGAAATTACCGTTGCGCGTACCACGAAGGTGCCGCAGGGGAGGGTGCTGCCTGCTATCAAGACAGTGCCGCAGGGGCCCGTCTGTCCTGCCGCTATTAGACCTTTCCCGCGCGCCCTTGGGGCGTTGTTCACCCACAGGGTGTTGTCTGCGGTCTCAGCTTTTATCGCTCTTTCCTTCTTGATCTTAAACGCCGCCCAGGCCCAGCAAATCAAGGCGTCGATCCATAGCGCTACCGCCTATAACTACGGTGCCGCCGATGAGGGCGCTGACCAAGCGGACGCCGGGACCGAAATGGATGAATTGGTACTCGGTCGCAGCGATTTGGCCGGGCGCAATGATCTGGGCCGCAACGCTAACGCTACTAAAAGCCAACATCTCCCGGCTGGCTGGCGCGCCAAGCAGCTGCGCGATCAGGATATTTCGCGGCCATCATTTCTGGTGACGATGATCAACAATCTGTTTCCCGGTATCATCCCCACCAAGTCGCTCGAACTGAACCGTGACCAAAGTCCAGTGGCGACCCGCGAAAGCTGGACCGGCGCGGCACTGGACCAATATGGCTGGTCGATTTATTCCGGTCTGACCTGGGCGCCTTTTGCCCACGAGGGCGTCGGCGGCGAGGGTTGGCGGATCAGACTGACGGGCGGGCGCTCGCGTTACAATTATAGCAACAGCATCTGGAATGAAACCAATAAAGCAGCCGAAACAGTCTCTTACCACGGTCAAAGCAGTTGGAGCGACTTGTTAATCGGCTATAAAAAGCAGATTGGGTCGGTGACCGTGAAGGGGTTCATCGGGGCCACCCGAGGCGTGAACGCTGTTGCACCCTATGATCTAGATGCAAAAACCTTGGGGGCGTATTTCGGCGTAAAGGGCGCGCTTGAGACCTGGATTAATCTAAGCCCGACATTCTGGTTATCTATGGATATCTCGTATGCCAAACCCCATCACAGCTATAGCCTCAATTCCCGGCTTGGTTATCGCTGGACGCGGGCCTGGTCGCTAGGCGGCGAGATCGCGCAATATGGCAATGATGACGGCTCCGGGCGCCGGCTGGGCGGGTTTGCACGCTATGAGTGGGATGCCGGTGAAATCTCTGCCAGCGCCGGACTAACTGGTGATCTTTGGTGGACCCCTGCGCCAACCAGCCATCGCCGCGCTGTCGCCTACGGGTCGGTCAATGTCCTGCGCCGGTTTTAAGGTCACTGTTGACGGCGGCTTGAAGGAAAATTTCTATTTCGCCGTTCCCCCGGTTTCGTGCCAGTCCCCTTGCAACTCATATTTTTGCAGCTCAATTATACAGCCTTCAGATGGCGTCATTGGCGACCATTGTCTAATTGGCGCATAGAATCCCTCGCAATTGACCCTGCGCCGGGTTACACCCGATGTTGGTCGTCCCACGCGTTCTTTTGCGCTGGGCGAAGCTAGCCGAACAAACGCCCTATCAAACCGAGCAAAGATCCCATGAACGAGACCGAACTGCGCAAAAATGCCATCGCCTATCACGAAGCCGATCCGCCAGGCAAAATAGCTATTGTCTCCACCAAGCCGGTTGCCAATCATCGGGATCTGGGACTGGCCTATTCGCCCGGCGTTGCTTATGCCTGCGAGGAAATTGCGGCGGACCCGGCGGCAGTCTCGCGATTGACCGCGCGCTCAAATCTGGTCGGCGTGATCACCAATGGCACAGCGGTTCTGGGTCTTGGTAATATCGGCCCGCTGGCGTCCAAGCCGGTGATGGAGGGCAAGGGCATATTGTTCAAGAAATTCGCCGGGATCGATGTGTTCGATATTGAGATTGCGGAAAATGAAATCCAGCCCTTTGTCGAAGCCGTGGCGCGGCTGGAGCCGACTTTCGGCGGGATCAATCTGGAGGATATCAAAGCGCCGGAATGCTTTGAGATCGAAGAACAGCTCAAAGCGCGCATGAAAATTCCGGTTTTTCATGATGATCAGCACGGCACGGCGATTGTAGCCGCCGCCGGTGTAATCAACGGGCTGAAGATTGTCGGCAAAAATATCGAGGACGTGAAGCTGGCTTGTGCGGGCGCGGGGGCGGCGGCGCTTGCTTGCCTCAATCTTTTAGTCAGCCTTGGGATGCGCCGTGCCAACATCACCGTGTGCGACCGCAAGGGCGTCATTTATGAAGGCCGTGAGGGGACGCTGGATAAATATAAGGGCGCCTATGCACTGACCACCAATGCGCGTACATTGGGAGACGCCATGGTCGGCGCCGATATTTTCCTGGGGCTTTCAGCGGGCAATACGGTCACAGGCGACATGGTAGCATCGATGGGTGACAAACCGATTATTTTTGCCATGGCCAACCCAACACCGGAAGTCTCACCAGATGTTGTGCGCAAAGTTCGCCCTGAAGCAATCTATGGCTCCGGCCGCTCCGATTATCCCAACCAGGTCAACAATGTTTTGTGTTTTCCGTTTATGTTTCGCGGCGCGCTCGATGTTGGCGCGACGACGATCAACGAGGAGATGAAAAAGGCGGCCGTGAGCGCTCTGGCGGCGATTGCCCAAAGCGTCGCGCCGGATGTGGTGACATCGGCCTATAGCGACGAATCCTTTGTGTTTGGCCCCGATTACGTCATTCCCAAACCGTTTGATCCGCGCCTAATTACCGAGATCGCACCGGCTGTCGCCAAGGCCGCCATGGAAAGCGGCGTCGCCACTTTGCCGATTGCGGATTTTGACGCCTACCATGAGAAGCTATCGGAATTTGTCTGGCGGTCGGGCTTTTTAATGAAGCCGATTTTCGATGCCGCCAAGCGCGCCTCCAGCATCAAAATGAAACGGCTGGTTTTTGCCGAAGGCGAACATCCCTATGTGTTGCAGGCCGCCCAGCAAGTTGTGTCGGAAGGAATTGCCCGGCCGATTCTTGTCGGGCGCCCCGATGTGATTGAAAAAACGTTGAAAGATTTGGGCCTGAGTATCGAGCAGGGACGCGATTTTGAAATCTATGATCAAAGTAACGATGAGCGCGGCAAGCAATTACGCCGTGAGTATTTGCGAATGGTGGAGCGGCGCGGGGTCTCGCCGCGTCATGCCAAACGGGTGATGCAGGTCGGCAGTACGGTAGTTGCCGGATTGTTACTGCGCCGCGGCGATGCCGATGCCATGATCTGCGGATTGGTCGGGCGGTTTCAAGCGCAGCTTCGCCATGTCAGCCAGGTGGTTGGGCGGCGGCGCGGCGTGCGCTCGCTGGCGGCGTTAAGCGGTCTTATTTTGCCGTCGGGCGCGCTGTTCATGGCCGATACTTATGTCACGCCAGACCCCTCGCCTGAGCAATTGGCGGAGATCACATTGCTGGCCAGTGAAGAAATCCGCCATTTTGGTATTGAACCGAAAGTGGCGCTGGTTTCCCATTCCAATTTCGGCACGGAAGATACCGATACGGCGCGCAAGATGCGCAATGTGTTGTCAATATTGGCCGACTGGAATCCCGACCTGGAAGTGGAGGGGGAAATGCATGCGGACGCGGCGCTCGATCCGGTGCTTCGCCAGGAAATATTTCCCAACTCGCGGCTTAAAGGGCCGGCTAATCTGCTGATTATGCCCAATGTCGATGCGGCCAATATCTGCTACACGTTGCTCAAGACCATCAATAACGGCGTGACCATCAGCCCGATATTGCTCGGCGCGGCTTATCCAGCCCATATCGTGACGCCGTCGGTCACTGTGCGCGGGCTGTTGAATATATCGGCGATTGCCGTGGTCGAGAGCGTGCGGCGCAGCGAGGCCAAATCAATCCATAGTGGTTGATTGCCGGGACTTGCGGCAACAGGAAATCGCACTGAAACGTCACACGAATGACATCGTGCATTCATGATCAGATCTTTTCGCCAAGAGGCCGCAAAGAAATTGCGCCTCTTGGAAACAATGCTCTTGGCTTCAGGCCCTGTTGAGCGAATTGCCTGACCGGTCCACCAGATTTTGACCCGGCTGTGCCCGTTGGTTTATGTGCTTGGCGCGTGCGCGGCGTTGTCGGCCGCCGCCCAGGACCAAAAGCTTAAAGGCTTCGTCATGGCCGCAGCGCGACAAATGATCGATATAAGGTTTCCAAAAAGTTTTACGCGCTTGTCGGCGTTTGGTGTTCGAATAAAGGCGTGATCGATCAGCCGGCAGCAAGCGCAATTGGGCTTGCCCCAACCAGGCGAATGCTGCTTGCCAGATTTGCGGTGAAGCGCGCCGGTTGCGCGGGCCGCGCAATTGCAACAGGCTCGGCATTCTGGGTTCTTCGGGGTGCGAGCCGATTTCGACGTCGGCAACGGTTTTGCCATTTTTGCGGATCGAGAATAATCGCGTTACGCCGTCGTCAAGATGGTCGCTATATTGATCGAGACAATTGTCCATTGCTTCGCTTTCGGCGATAAAGTCCTCGATTGTTCGCAAGGCCACAAAATCGTAGCCAAGCGCACTGCCTTCCTCGATCCAGCTGTCAACAACGCCAGAGCCAAGGCGTGCCATCATGGCGATGCGTCTTTGCCAGGCGCGCATTTCTTCGACAGCCCGGCGCAGTCCCATGGCGCTGGACCAGGGTCGCCGCATGATGTGTCGTCCCATCAGATCTTCTTGCGCGGAATACCAGGCCCAGGCGGTTAGCTGTATGAACCTTTCATTGCTGGCATCGGGGGCCTTGAACCGATATTGGCGGGCAACCCAAAGAGCATACTGATCATTGCACGCGTCAGCAGCATAGCAGACGCGATTGAGCCACGGCGCCGCGATGGCTGGCGACGCGGGGACAAATTGCGCAAAGCGATTGTCGTAAGCGCCGCCGCCCGGCAAAGAACCAATTGGCTTTGTAAACGCACCAGCGGGTAATTTGCGCGTCCACCAGGCAAGCCCCAGTGTTTGCGCGCAGACTTTCAACGGCTCACCCGCGCTGATCATGGCAATGGTGCGCTTGCGGTCAAACGCCGTGCCAAAGCCTGTTGCCAGCGCAAATAAAAGCGCGGGAAAACTTGTTGCAAGGTCGCTCAATGCAGGTGTCCGAGTACTCAGACGCCTGAGTACTGCGCGATAGTTTGAGTTGAATTGATCGATCTGCTGCGCAGTATCCATGCCGCAGATATCCCGACCCGATCTATCGGTTGTTCTTTTACAGGCGCTCATTACTCACCAATTTGCGAAGTCGTGTCCCCAAAGACTTCAGCCCCTTAGTCCCAGCGTTCAGCTTAGAAGTACAAAATGGCAAAATACTGGTGGTGAATTGGAAGTCTTTATTTCAATATCAGGGAATAAAACCTGGTTACGGGAATAAAGCTTGGCGCTGCGTGAGCTGATGGATGTGCTGACGAAGCTGTTACTTGGCTTGGCCGGCGCGACGTGGGAGGAAGAGCCTGAAAAAATCAAATATCTATTGGGCATTCGCCGTCATTAGAAAGACCCTCTTTGGGTGCTTTTTTGTGATGAAAATGTTTAATACAGGCAAGACATCTCAGTGTAGCAACAATCAGGTGAGACATGAACGGCAACAAGACCAACATGCGTTCCATTCTAAGATCAGCAGTCATTGTAATGGCTATGACTGTTATTGGCTGGCAGCTAACCGTCGCGGTTAACGACGCTCAAAACGCCAATCGATTCACACTGGGGTTTGTCCAGCCCGGATTTGCACAATCGGGCGCCGCCACATCAAAGCCACAAGACCCACTGGCAAAAGTTGAAGCGGATGTTGATCGTGACTATCGCAGCGTCAAGCATCTGAATGCGGATCAGCTGGTTAAATTACGCTCAGCGGGAAAGTCGCTGCTGATCTTTGATGTGCGTGAAAAATCGGAATATGACGTCAGCCGTATTCCCGGCGCCGTGCGCATTGATCCAGGTGTTTGGTCGTCAACCTTCCTTCGCGCCAATGCCAATAAGGTCAAAGGCAAGGATGTGGTATTTTACTGCTCGGTCGGCGTGCGCAGCTCCAAGCTGGCCAAGCGCGTGCAAAATGCCCTCATGAGTAAAGGCGCCACCGGTGTTTACAATCTGCGCGGCGGCGTGTTTCGCTGGCACAATCAAAAAAGGGTTTTGGAAGACGCCAAAGGCAAGACACCGCTGGTCCATCCTTATGATCGCTATTGGGGCAAACTGGTGAACCGCAAAAATTACACGAGCTACAAGCCAATGCCCCGCTAATCACAAGTTGTGAATGATCTACTGTCTACTTCAATTGCTGAAGGGCTTGCGCGAACCCGTTGAGGGAAATGGGAATACCGATCCCGGCCTCTTCGGTCTGGAAGATGATAAACACAGCGGTTTTACCATTTTTGAGTTTAGCAACCAGATCGTCAGGCGCCTGGACCTGCGCATAGCACGCAAAAGTGTGGCAACGTATGAAGGGTGCATGGCCCACATCAATGTCGTCAATCTTCAAGCCAAGACCGGGCGGCAGCAACACGCCAACAGGAGCAAAGACGCGCAAGATTTTGGTTCCATTGGTGAATTTTTGAAAATATACGGTAAGGCCGACATTGTTGCGGTCTTCGGCGGTGACGCTCTGCACCAAGGCGCAGGTTTCTTTTTTGGCACCTGGCGGCGGCGGTTTACATACAACCTGCCAGTCGCCAAATTGGGCCCGTACAGCGCCTTGCGGTTTTGGTCCGGGGCCTTCGGCCAAGCTGGGCAGGACGGCAAGCAGATTAGTCAAGATCAAAGCCAGGGCAAAACTTTTCCCCCTCATGAATACGTCGCTGCCATTGCGGTTCTTGTGCATAATATTGCGTCGTCGGATTATTGATTGCATAATCTTGCCAATTGTAACTTTGCCACCGAAGCGGATTGAAATTGTCAAACGATCACCCTCTGTAGTGAATAAATTGCCCTAATATGCGCGGCGCCTTTAATGCGACTATACGCCCTTAGGTGATGGATTTGTAGGGCCGGATCTATCACGCGCCAAGTCCTTGATCGAGCACAAGTTGGGCTGAAATGGGACCTGAAGCCGCGCTAGGAATAAAATTCTGATTGTCCATGACGCCGCACCATTTTGCGAAAATGCCGCAGCTTTCTAATCTTGAGGTCTTGGTCGCGGACGTGCTTTGTGGGATCAGATAAATTGGTTGTATGGTGCACCCTGCTCATTCCAGGGCTGCGGTGCGCCGAATTCATTGTGCGGGCCCGGTCGGGCGGTGCAGCGGATCGATAAACCGGTTTCAAATTTTAGAATTCAAAGAAGGGCGCATCAATTGTGCCTGTTAAAATTGAATGGGGGAGCAATCTGATGTTGAAGCGACGCTTCAATTGCAAAGTCTTATCCGCTGTTGCCACGACTGTTTCTGTGGCGCTGGTTTCCATCCTTGGATCTGCAGCAGCTTTTGCCGCAGGTGTTGGTGAAGGTCACTCGCTACCATGGCAGAGCGTATTGCAACTTCCGGTCACCGAAGTGGCGCGGGATATTCAATCATTCTATGATCTAACCAATATCATCATTATTGCGATTGCTGTTTTTGTTGCGGTTTTGATGGCATATGTCATGTGGAAATTCCGCGAAAGCGCCAATCCAACGCCGTCCAAAACCACCCATAATGCGATGTTGGAGTTTGCCTGGACCGCGATTCCCATTTTGGTCCTGCTGATCATCGCGATTCCCTCGTTCAAGCTGCTGTTCTTGCAGTATTCTTATCCAAAGGCTGACCTGGTGATCAAGGCCACCGGTTATCAGTGGTACTGGGGACATGAATATCCTGACCAGGGCGGGTTCACGTTCGATTCGGCGATTATTCGCGATGAGGATCTGCTGACCACGGAAATGGGAGACGAAAAATTCGAGGCTAAGTTCGGCTCACTGGAAGGCAGTGACCGTACCCATGCGCTTTATCTTGCCGCCAAGCCCTTATGGGCAAAATCCGGCAAAATCCGCATGTTGGCCACGGACAACGAGGTCGTCGTGCCGGTGAACAAAGTTGTGCATGTGTTGATCACTGCAGAAGATGTGATTCACAATTGGACGATCCCTTCATTCGGCTCGAAAGCCGATGCGGTTCCTGGCCGGGTCACGACGACATGGTTTAAGGCAGAGAAGAAGGGTGTGTTTTACGGTCAATGTTCTGAACTTTGCGGCAAGGACCATTCGGCGATGCCAATTGCGGTGCGTGTTGTTGAGCAAGGTGTGTTTGATGCGTGGGCCAAGGCAATGAAGGCCGACGATACCGATAGCGCAGCAAAGATATTGATAAAAGCTTCGCTCGACGACAAAGCCGCCAAGGCGAAAAAGAAAGTCGCCGCTGCAGCAATCGCGCGCTAGCGGCAACCAAAGAAAATGATCGGCAAGGACCGGATTTGCCGTTGGGTGAGCCGGGCCGAAGCCGGCGGGTCAATTTGAACTAGAATTTGAGAGGAAGGTTACCAGACATGGGTAGCACAGCTCACGCAGCATATGATGATCACGGCACACCGGGCTTTGTCCGGCGCTGGCTGTTTTCAACC
>JAJRRE010000327.1 GCA_024279745.1 Alphaproteobacteria bacterium | reverse complement strand
TGGCCCCGCCTCAGGAAAGATAGATGGAAACAAGTCTAAACAATCCCTCAGTTAATGCGTCTGGTAAGCTGCCCCGCTCGGTTGTGATCGCCGGCGCCGTGATGTTTGTGATTATCGTTGTTTTCATCGGCGGGCCACGGGCGTCGCTGGCATCGCTGGCCGTGTTGGCAGGTCTGGCGATGTATCGCTTGATCGAGACCGGCGGGCTGCGTCCGGCAGTTTCATTCACTCCGCTATTGGCGATGCTGGGGCTGTTTGGCGGCTATCTTTTGATCAATGCGTCATGGTCGCAATTGCCGCTTTTGGCTTACGGCAAGGTTGCAATATATTTTGCCATTGTCGCGACAGTGACGCTTGGCAGCGCCGCGCTCAAATCTGCCGATCAGCTGTTCTTGCAGCGCTTATCGTTTAATCTGCTATTGGCGGCGCTGATACTTGGTGTTTATCTTGCCATTGAGGTTATTTTCGAATCTCCTCTGCGCCGGGCTGCCGCTACGCTCTTTCCTTTTTTGACACCGCCGTTAAAACACGCGTCAGTCGTTGACGGTGTTGTTGCACAAATCAACGCTTATCGGGTCAATCGTTCTATCGCGACCGCCTGTCTGGTGTTGTGGCCGACACTGCTTGTCATATTGTCTTTGTATAGCAAAGGTCGTGCCTGGCTGTTGGCCGCCTCATTAGTCACCGTTACATTGCTGGCGACACTCTATTCTGAACATGAAACGTCGATGCTGGCGCTTGGATTTTCTGCTCTGGTATTCATTATGGCGGTGCGCCTGCCGCGCGTTTCGATCTGGGCTGTCGGGGCCGGGTGGAGTGCGGCCACTTTGCTGGTGATACCGATAGCCTTTGCTGCCTATGCGCAAAATCTGCATTTTTCCAATTCCATACCGTTCACAGGCAAGGCGCGGATAATATTGTGGGAATACACCGCGGAGCAATCCATGAAACAGCCCTTTTTCGGCGTTGGATTGCAATCCACCCAAACCATTGACGAAGCGCGCAAGACGCCGCCGGAACAACCCAAAGGGTTCATTTATCCGCTCAAAACCAGCCGCCATGCACATAATATCTATATGCAGACCTGGTATGAGCTGGGGGCAGTGGGGGCGATATTGCTGTGGTTGAGCGGTCTTGCCGTGCTGCGCGTAATCAACGCGATGAACCAGCGCGGACGGCCCTTTGTGTTGGCCACTTTTGTTGGTGCGGCAGTGACCGGGGCCTTCAGTTGGGGGATGTGGCAGCCGTGGTTCATGGGGGCCTTCGGTATGAGCGCTTTATTGGCGGTCATGAGCTATGAGCTATCACAACGCGAAACCGGCGCGCCGGATTGATTGATCTTTGCGGGGGGGGGGAACAACGGCCCAGACAGCAGGAAGCAGCCGGCATTTGCCTTTGTTTATGACGTCGCCTGTCGGCAGTTTTCGTCTTCAGGCAGCGGGTCACATTTGTTTTTGGAAATGCAGGTTTTCAAACCTTTTTGCAACGCCGGCGAATCAATTCCATCCAGCTGCCCCAAATACAATCCGCGCTCTTGCAGGCCGCATTGATACAGCCGGGTCATATATTTGCCGCCAAGCCGGATCGCCATGTTGTAATCTGCCAAGGCTTTATTCGGTCTGCCGGTGACCTGAAAGAGGTGTGCGCGGGTGTCATAAGCATGGGCGCTAAGGGGGCTGAGTTTCAACGAGCGTTGCACATCTGGCATGGCGCGCGCATGTCTTCCCGATTTGAAAAAGCTCCAGGCGCGATTATTCCAGGCCACCGCATAGCCGGGGCTAAGCTCTATCGCCCGATCATAATCGGGAATCGAGCGGTCATACTGGCGCATCATCGCATAGGCCAAAGCCCGCATCGCAAGAGCCTGGGCGCGCTCGGTCTGCGTCGTCTCGGGCGCTTCGATTAATTCGGTGCAGCCGGAGATGCGCCGACCGTTATCGGGGGAGAAGCAATCTGTGCGCGCATCGGCAAATGTTGGTCCAATGGCCAAAACGTTCAAGCCAATGGCCAGCAAACATGATGAAATCCGCGCTTTCATATCAACCCCTTTCGCTCAAACGGCCCACCGGGCTTGTGTGAGAGTTCACTAAGTTCGTTGTCCCGTGTCGGCAAGCTGGCTGCGAACTGATAACCCACACCACTAGAGCAAAATCTCAATAAATTGGACCGCTTTCAATGCGATCAGCGACTTTGGACAAAAGTTATGTCACATGTGGCCGGGTGCCGCCAGATCTGGATTATGTTGGATTTTTCCCTGTGCAGTCTAAACTTGAATACAGGGCCCAAATTGAGGCCAAGGGGATAAAAGACACCAATTAGCCCCCAATTTTCAAGTGCAAACCGCTGAACAGCGCTCATCGGCCAAAATGTTTGCGACTTTTCCGATAACTTTGCCGACAACTGGGCCGCTGACCATTGGGCGCCAGCTACCAGCCGCCAGCCACCAGCTACAGCTCGCCGGCCGCACACACAGCCTGTGCTCAGCAAGCCTAGGTCCACTCCCGCCGCCAGGCTTGCAGCATTAAGATCGACCACAAGGCGCTGGTGTGATCATAATTGCAGGATTGATGCTGCTGCCAAAGGTCTCGAACCGGCTGCTGGTTCAGCAGGTCATCGGCAGCTAGGGCCGTGTCATTGAGCAGATCTTCCGCCCAATCGCGCAACGGGCCGCGCAACCACTCACCAACGGGAATGCCAAAGCCGGTTTTGGGGCGCTCAAACAATGATCGCGGAACATGGCGCGCCAGCACATTGCGCAACAGCCATTTGCCGCGGCCGCCGCGCAGGCGCATTTCACGGGGCAGACGAACGGCAAATTCGGCAATACGGTGATCAAGCAGAGGTACTCTGGCCTCCAGTGAAACCGCCATCGACGCGCGGTCGACTTTCGCCAAGATATCGTCAGGCAGATAAGTGAGCGCATCAAGAGTTTGCATTCTGTCGAGTGTTGCGCGGATGTCGGCGGTAAAACTTTCATCCCAGGCAAGACCCAACGGCTCAACTGCGCCGCGAATGAATAAACACGGCTCATTGATCGAGCTGATCAGCTGCCGGTAAATGTCGCTACCGCCGTTCAGGGCCAGGACAGATGCGAGTTTTTCCATGCTGGCACCGGGCAGGCGCGGGCGGACCTTGGACGGTATCAGCTTGAAAAGCTTATCCCAGCTTTGCGGCTCTGGCAGCCGGATTGCTGCAGCCATACCGCGTCTTAGGGGCAAAGGAACACGGCCCATGCGGCGGGAAAACTGATCGCCCACCCAATGGCGCCGATAGCCGGCGAAAAACTCATCACCGCCATCGCCCGACAAGGCGACGGTCACGCTTTGTCGCGCCAGATGAGAAACCAGATAGGTCGGGATCTGCGACGAATCTGAAAATGGCTCGTCGTAAATTGTCGCAAGTTTTGGCACAACGGCAAGGGCGTCATCGGGGCTTACACGCAATTCGGTGTGATCGGTTTTTAGGTGGCGAGCAACAGCGCGGGCGTCACCTGTTTCATCATAGTGTTTTTCCGTGAAGCCGATGGTAAAGGTCTTGATGGGCTTGGTTGAGTTGGCTTGCATCAAAGCGGTGACGGTTGATGAATCAATCCCGCCGGATAAAAAAGCGCCTAGCGGCACATCGGATACCATCTGCCGGCGAACGGCATCGGCAAGCAAATCGTGCAATTGGTCTGTTAGTTCCTCGCCGTTGGCGGACACCGGATTGCGATAGCCGCGGCGCGCGATCTGGCGAAAATCCCAGTAGCGGACCGGATCGCTTATCCCGCCGGCATCAATGGTGAGATAGCATCCCGGTTCAAGTTTGCGGGCACTTTGCCAGACGGTATGCGGCGCGGGAATATAGTTAAATCGCAAATAGGCAGCCAGCGCATTGCGGTCAATGCGGCGCGGGAAATCCGGGTGAGCCGTCAGCGCCTTAAGCTCGGAGCCGAACAATATGGTCTCGCCGACAGGGGCGTAATAAAGCGGTTTGACGCCAATGCGGTCGCGCGCCAGATGAAGCTTGCGGGTCTTGCGATCCCAGAGCGCGAAGGCGAAGATACCATTGGCCAGGGACAGGGCTTTTTCGATGGACGTTGCCGCCACCAGCTCCAGAAAAACCTCCGTATCGGAGTGCCCGCGCAACGCCCCGGTATCAGGCAAATGCGCGCTCATTTCATCGACATTATAAAACTCGCCGTTATAGACGATTACATAGCGGCCATCAGCGCTTGTCATGGGCTGGGCCCCGGCGGGAGATAGGTCAATAATCGATAGCCGCCGATGACCAAGCGCAATGCCGGCATCGAGGTCGCTCCAGAACTCCTGCGCGTCTGGACCACGGTGGCGCAGCGCCTCGCTCATGGCCCGTACCTGCACCAGCGCGTTCTGCGCTGCGCCGCCGGCGCGAAAGATCCCTGCAATTCCACACATAAAACAGCCTTGATAAGTTGAACAATCTAGAAAGGAGACAGGGGCGACGAAGCGCGCTTTTTTGAGGTAAAACACCGCGCGAGTGCGGCCTGGAATTGCGGCTCAGATCATGGTTTAGGCCAGGGCCAGGGCCAGTGCCTCGGCCAGGGCCTAAGCATGAGCATAAATCCGTCCCCTTGACCTATCTTGGCACTGGCCAAAAGGCAAGGTTGCCAGGCTCAGCGATCCTTGCCAACACCGGCAAATCTCTTGCGCACGGTAAACCAGGCGCCAACGTCTAATATTGGGCGCGGCGGCAGCCATGTCGCTGCCGGGCTGGCCAGACAATCTGCGATCAATTGTGAGTGCCCCCCCATCGCCCATTCGGCCAGAGCGGTGCCGAAGGCTGTCCCGCGGCTGATGCCTGAGCCATTATAGCCGCCCGCGTAATAAAGGGTCTCGCCTTGCCTGCCAAAGAAATTCGTACCGTTGCGCGAAAGGCCCTCAACACAGGACCACGATGTTGCAAAAGGGACATGCGCCAGCTGCGGAAACCGGGCGTCAAAGGCTTTGCGGTGAAGGCGCCGCCGCCTGGAAAGTTGGTGTTGAGATAACAGCATGCCGCCATGAAACTCAGCCGTGTTGCGAATGGCGATCCGCCGATCTTGCGTTAGGCGAACCGTCGCGCCGCCGCTATGCAACGATAACAGGCCCCAGGTCGGCTCAGTGCCAAGTTTGGCAAAGTCTTCATCGCTCAGGACCTGCGTGACGCTTCCCGACAAGGTCGAGCCGAGTACTCTGGCGCGCGTCACACCCAATCTCGGCGCTTCATAATTGGTAGCGATTACAACTTTGTCAGCTGTTATTTCCCCGCCCGGCGTTTGTAGTTCGACGGTGCTGCCGCGTGTGATCTGCAAAACCGGAGAGTTTTCAAACAGCGCGATATTCGGCGGCAGACTGTCCGCCAGGCCGAAGACCAGGGCAGCTGGCTGCATCAGCGCGCCGTGGGCAATTTTAAAGCCACAGTGATAATGCGAGCTACCCAGGCGCTGGGATAAATCATCGGTGCCAAGGCGTTCATAGGCGACGTTGAGCGCATCGAGGTAGCGCAAATGGTCTTCCAATCCGGCAATGGCACGGCAATCGGCGGCGGCGCGATAGGTGCCGGTTTGGCGCCATTGGCAGTTGATCTGGTGGGACTGCACAAGCTGGCGTAGCTGTGACAGGCCGGCCTGGTTGATGCGATTAATGCGTTGATAACTGCCGGTCTGGTCGCGGCAGAACTTGCCGGAAAAATCACTGATGGCGACGCCAAAACCGGAATTGCGCCCCGACGCGTTTTGGGCCAGGGCGCGCGCATCGCACATAATAATGTCATCGGACGGGTTCAGCTGCGCCAGCCGCCGCGCGGCCGCCAACCCGGTAAAACCGGCACCAATCACGGCCCAGGAAACCCGGCGTTTGCCACTAAAAACCTTGAGAGCGGGACGCTGCGGCAATAAGGCCGTCCAGCCTTGGGATTCGTGCAAAAAATCGTCTAATTTTAAATTCAAACTATATCCCTCAGGCGCCAAAGTAGTTGTTTAGTTACTATACGCATGAAAATACATCTTCGGTGAGCGTGTTTAAGCCGGTGTTTATACAGTGTTTATAGTGTGATCTGATCCGATATTGACATCTGCGCAATAAATCATACTTATTGTCGTTTCAATCTTAAACAGGACGCGGCGAACCATTGAAGAAACTTTGGTCGATAATATTGATACTGGCGCTTGTGGTTGCGCCATGTGTTATTGCGCATGAGCCTGGTGCAGGATCGGCCGCCAATGCAGCCGTTTTGTCTGGCGTGTCCTTTGCTGATACGCATACCGACGGCACAGCGACGAGCGCCGGGGCACCGCACACTCATTCGGCTGAAAATATTCGCTCCAAAGCACATAATAGCCGCAGTTCACACAATACCAACAGTTCACAGACACCTGCACCTAATCAGACGGCGTTGGCCGGGCTTGTTCACAATCATTCTAATACCAGCCCGAGCAATGACGACAATCACGACTGTGAGCAAAATTGTAATGGCTGGATGAGCGCAGGCAGCGCTAACGCTCTGGCTCGCTCAACACAGCATTTTGCTGGTGCTGATCCAATCATATTACCGCCGGTTTATGCTGCCGTTCTTGTTCTGCGGCTGGGGCGCCCTGGCGAGCGGGTGGCCATGCAGGCTTATTTCTGGCCCGCCCGGCAGCGCACCATTGAACAACTCTCCGTGCTTGAGCGGACCGGCCGGCTGCGCATTTAAGCCGCTACCGCTTTTCGTGTTTGACCGCCAATTAATTGGGACATGCTTGTCTGCCGCCATGACTTAGGCAGCGCTGGCAGAAGCTGGCTTTGCCGCTTTGCAGCCCAATACCGGGGCTGGGGCGCGCCCATACCAGTGCGACGTCAAACATCTCAATCCCATAAAATTATCTTTGAAAGTCCCAGGGCAGGCTGATCCAGCCGCAGGGCAGGAGCGTCAAATGAAGATCAACAACAACTGGCTATGGCTTGGCGCCGCGGTGCTCGCCGGCGTCGGCATAACCTATCTGACCGGCGGCAACGATAAGCCCTCAGTCGATGTTAACGTGCCAAATCTGAGTGCGTCGGGGCAGGAGGGCTTTGCGTTGTTTACTAGCAATTGTTCAGCTTGCCACGGCCAATATGCCGGCGGAACCAGCAACGGCCCGCCGCTCATTCACAAGGTCTATGAGCCCAATCATCATGGCGATGTGGCGTTCCAACGGGCGGCCCGGTTTGGCGTGCGGGCACATCACTGGCGGTTTGGCAATATGCCGCCGGTGAAAGGCATCAAACAAGCAGATGTTACAAAAATCGTAGCTTTTGTCCGTGAGTTGCAGCGGGCAAACGGCATTTACTAGAGCGTTAACTGCCGCGCCTGACAGCTGCACAAATACAATCAAACACAACACTCAAACAACTATATGAGAAACAAAACAAGGAATTATACAATGGCAGTTCCAAGAACAAAACTGTTCCTATTGGCCCTCGGTTTAACCGGTTTGGGGTTGGGAATGGCCCCGGCAATCGCCCATAAGGGGGCAACCGGTGTCGTTAAGGATCGTATGGTGGCGATGAAAGATATGGGCACCGGCATGAAGGCCATCGGGCTGATGATCGCTGGGCGCAAACCCTATGACGCCCATCAGGTAAAAGACGCGGCGATGATGATCCGCAAACACGCCATGCAGATCCCCAAACTGTTCCCACACGGCACCGACAAAAAGCCAAGCGTCGCCAAGGCTGAAATTTGGAAAAACTTCAAGGACTTTGAAGCCACTGCAATGCGGCTGGCCGGGTTTGCTCATGCGCTGCAGGATGGCGCGGGCAATAAAATGAGCATGGAGGGCGTCAAAATGACACCCGATATGATGAGTGATCCGGCGAAAATGAAGCATCTGCCGCCAAAACTCATTTTCGCACAAATGGCCAAGACCTGTTCTGCATGCCATGAAACCTACCGCCAAGAGAAAAAGCAATAGCGCGATTGCTGCCATCCTGCTCGCCCTTGCGTCTACCGCGCTGCGCCGCGCCCGCGCATAGTCATTGCCGGTTCGACTTCCTTTGGGGCACGGGCTGCGGCCGGGTAACGCAGTGCTAACCAGTTTCGCCTGGGCAACGGCGTCATACGGCTTGGTTCATGAATGCATAACGAACCAAGCCGTATGGCGGTTGCCAAACCGCGATGTACGCCGCTGACGAAAAAGTCCCGCCAGCGACCGGATTAAAATTATTGTTTCGCCACTTCGAGTTTTTGCGTTTGGCGCAGCACAATATTATGCAATTTAACACGCCGCGAACTAACGGCGCGAGGACGAAACAATGCGCAAATTATTTCGAAGCTTAATCAGCCTGACGGCCGTCGGTGCGGCAAGTTTTGCCATATTATATTGGATGGTTCTGCCGCTATTGGGAGCGGCTCAAGCGCCGCCGGATTTGTCGGGTTTGACGGGCGATCCCAAGCGCGGTGCCTATGTCGCCGCCGCCTCGGGTTGTCTGGCTTGTCATACGGACAAGAAAAAGGGCGGCAAGCCGTTCGCTGGCGGTCATGCCTTGACAACGCCGTTCGGCACTTTTTATGCGCCGAATATAACTTCTGATCCTAAATTCGGTATTGGCGGCTGGTCGGTGAGCCAGTTTGCGCGCGCGCTCACTGCGGGAATTTCACCAAGGGGCGAGCATTATTTCCCCTCCTTCCCCTACACATCCTATAGCGCCATGACAGGCCAGGACATCGTCGATCTGAAGTCCTATCTGGACAATGTAACAGCAGTTGCCAGTGCGGCGCCGCGCCATGATCTGATCTGGCCGGCATCCGATCGGCGGTTTCTGGGCGGTTGGAAATGGCTCTATTTCAAGCCTGCAAAACGGCTGCAAGTGGCGCAGGTTGAAGCGGGCCCATTGGCGCGCGGGGCTTATCTTGTGAATGTGCTTGGCCATTGCGGCGAGTGTCACACGCAGCGCGGTCTGCTGGGAGGCTCCAGCTCAACACCGCTGGCAGGCAATACGCGCGGACCTGGCGGCGGCAAAGTTCCGGCCATTGCGGGTATGGGACGGCGCGCCAAGGGGCCATGGAGCAAGGACGATCTGATCACATCGTTGCAAATGGGAATGACCCCGACCGGCGATTTTCTTGGTGGCTCGATGGCCAAGGTGATCAATCACTCGACCAGCAAGTTGACGTCTCAGGATCTGGCAGCGATTTCTGGCTATTTACTGTCGTTGCGTTAGCGCGGGCTGCTGGCGGTGGTGGGCCGATCAGCCCTCAGGCATGGCCGGCGTCGGCGACCAGGAATGACGGGTCGACGCCCAATGTGCCAAGCGCTCTTGAATATTTCTGCTCTAGATCGCCGTCGAACACTAATTTGGGATCGCCATCACAATGCAGCCAGCCATTAGCTCGAATTTCCGCTTCCAGCTGTCCCGGCGCCCATCCTGCATAGCCAAGCGCCATCAACGCCCGGTCGGGACCTGCGCCCGTTGCAATAGCTTTTAAGATGTCGATTGTAGCGGTGAGCGATACGGTGTCATTGACGCAAAGGGTGGAATCGTCGGCAAAATAGTCGGGGCTGTGCAGGACGAACCCGCGCCCACCCTCAACAGGGCCGCCAAAATGCACGGGCATGTCCGCCACCTG
>JAJRRE010000326.1 GCA_024279745.1 Alphaproteobacteria bacterium | reverse complement strand
TGCCGTCGCAGGTGCCCATGCTCTTGCATGGATTAGCACCGCGAGACAGAAAGACCGCGCGAGCTGTGATGGTTCCGTGATCTTTGCTGGCTGCCACCCCGGCGAACTCTATCTGCCTCACGGGCGAAGTGGCCCTCCGGCGGGGCGCGAAACGGTTCGCGGGGCTGCGCTTGCAGCCCGGTCGGACCAGCCGACGCAGGGTGCCCATGCTCTTGCATGGATTAGCACCGCGAGACAGAAAAACTGCTGTGATGGTTCTCACATAATATCCAGACATATCAAACAAGCGGCAGTTTTCTCCCTCTCCCCATGACGCTGATGCTTTGGGGAGAGGGAGTTTATAGATTACGGTCTTTGCTATCGGGCACCCCGGCGAACAATGTTCGCCCGGGCCTTAGGCCGCCCTCGCGGAGGGCCCGCTTGGGCGTAATCCAAGGCGCTTTCCTCTTGCTCGAAGCAAACCAAGCGGTGAACGCCCGTGAGCGAAATCAACAAACTATCACCAAGCACTCTCCGGGCAGGATACGTCCACGGCGAACAATGTTCGCCCGCGAGACAGAAAAACCGCCGCATCCACAGTTGCTGATTTAATTCTATGAGCCCGCTGGCGCTTCGTTGAGTGCTGCTCCAGCGGCTGCTCCTTTTGCCGGGTAGGTGAGCTTGCGCCTTGAAACCAAGTAATAAAACGCCGCCGTCACGCCTCGGTCAGATGGCGGATGGGGTGCTGACCCAGGCACAAATAAGTGGTCTTGCCGCAAAATACGCGGCGCTGCGGCAAATCGTACGTGCTGAATACCGTTGAAGCGCATCACGGCGCGTGTTAAGTCACCACCGATTTCTAATGACAGCGGCGTGGGGGAATTTCATTTGCGCGCGCGGGTTTGAAAGTTTTCACGAAGATCCTTGAGACACGGGCCTATGGCGTCTGTTCAGCAGACGGTCTAAGGCCCCTTATGTTGGGAACCGTCTGACGTGGCAAATGACGATCCGATTATGGCCTCAATGGCCGGTCGCTATGCGACAGCCTTGTTTGATCTGGCAAAAGAGCAGAATCAGCTCGACGCCGTAGATGCGCAGTTGGACCAATTTCTGGCCATGCTCAACGACAGCGCCGATCTGCGCAATATGGTCAAAAGTCCGGTGTTTTCCGCCGACGACCAGTTTAAAGCTATCAGCGCCATTCTCGATAAGGCCGGTATTGGTGGCATTGTCGGCGATTTCCTCAAATTAATCGCCAAGAACCGCCGTTTGTTCGCAGCCGCCGACATGACAAAAGCTTTCAAAGGCCGGTTGGCGCGCGAGCGCGGCGAAGTATCGGCAGAAGTCGCTTCGGCGCAGGCATTGAGCGACGAGCAGATGCAGGCCTTGCGCGAATCTCTCAAAGCCTCCGTCGGCAAAGACGTTAAAATTACCACCAAGGTGGACCCCGCTTTACTCGGCGGCCTGACTGTAAAGATGGGCTCGCGGATGATTGATTCATCGCTTCGCACGAAGCTAAATAAACTCAAAGTTGCTATGAAAGAGGTCAGTTGATGGAAATCCGGGCAGCGGAAATCTCCTCAATTCTGAAGGAGCAGATCCAGAATTTCGGCAAGGAAGCCGAAGTATCAGAAATTGGTCAGGTCTTGTCCGTCGGCGACGGTATCGCCCGCATTTATGGGCTTGATAACGTGCAGGCTGGTGAAATGGTCGAGTTCCCCGGCAATATTCAAGGCATGGCGCTGAATCTGGAAGCCGACAATGTCGGTGTCGTGATTTTCGGCAACGACCGGGAAATTAAAGAAGGCGATACGGTCAAGCGGACCGGTAACATCGTGGAAGTTCCTGTTGGTAAGGGCCTGCTTGGCCGCGTGGTCGACGCGCTCGGTAATCCGATTGACGGCAAGGGCCCGATCAAAGCTGACAGCCAGAGCCGTGTGGACGTCAAAGCGCCCGGAATTTTGCCACGTAAATCCGTGCATGAGCCAATGTCGACCGGCCTGAAAGCTGTCGACGCGCTCATTCCAATTGGCCGCGGCCAGCGCGAACTGATCATTGGTGACCGCCAAACCGGCAAAACCGCGATTATTCTCGATACCATGCTCAACCAAAAAGCGGTGAATAATACCGACAATGAGCAGGACAAGATGTATTGCGTCTATGTCGCCATCGGCCAGAAACGCTCCACCGTGGCGCAATTTGTGAAAGTGCTGGAAGATAACGGCGCGATGGAATATTCCATCGTTGTTGCTGCGACCGCTTCTGAGCCTGCCCCGATGCAGTTCCTGGCGCCATTTTCCGGTTGTGCCATGGGCGAATATTTCCGCGACAACGGGATGCACGCCGTGATCGCCTATGACGATCTGTCGAAACAGGCCGTGGCCTACCGCCAGATGTCATTGCTGCTGCGCCGCCCTCCCGGACGTGAAGCCTATCCCGGCGATGTGTTCTATCTGCATTCACGCCTGCTGGAGCGCTCCGCCAAGCTCAATGAAAGCCAGGGCCTTGGCTCGCTGACCGCTCTGCCGGTGATTGAAACCCAGGCAAATGACGTGTCGGCTTATATTCCAACCAATGTGATCTCCATTACTGACGGTCAGATCTTTTTGGAAACCGACCTCTTCTTCCAGGGTATTCGTCCTGCCGTGAACGTCGGCCTGTCAGTGTCGCGCGTGGGCTCGGCGGCTCAGGTGAAAGCCATGAAGCAGGTCGCGGGCAAGATTAAAGGCGAGCTGGCGCAATATCGCGAAATGGCGGCCTTTGCGCAGTTCGGTTCCGACCTCGACCCAGCCACGCAGAAGATGCTGGCACGTGGTGCGCGCCTAACCGAGCTGCTCAAGCAGGCGCAGTTTGAACCGCTGAAAACCGAAGAACAGGTGGTCTCGATCTTTGCCGGTACACGCGGTTATCTTGATGAGCTGCCAGTGCGCTCTGTCGGCAAATTCGAAGAAGGTTTGCTGCGTATGATGCGCGATTCAGGAAAAGACGTATTGGCCACAATCCGCAAGGAACAGGCGATTTCCGATGATACGGAAAAAGCCCTGATCAAGTTGGTTGAGAAATTCGCGAAAGGCTTCTCGGCCGAATAGTACCAAGTTGATGGATGTGAAATGGGATATATAGAAAAATCACTCGGACAGGACGAAACGATTGAACATATCGGGTCGATTCACTGGGTAATATATCTTCTTCCCGCTATCTTGATGCTAACGGGAGTTTTAATAAGCTTGATCGGTGTTTTGGGAGATGAGCAAGGAGCAATCGTCATTGGCAGCTTAGCCATTGTACTTGGTCTTGTAAGTTTTCTTGTATCGTTCGTAATGCGCCGAACCACCGAGTTAGCGGTCACAAACAAGAAAGTTGTGGCAAAGTGGGGATTAATATCACGTCGGACAATAGAGCAAAGGCTGGATAAAGTTGATTCTGTGCAAGTTGATCAGAGTCTTGTTGGACGTGTTTTAGGCTTTGGAACAATTATTGTGCACGGTTCCGGAACCTCGCTTACACCAATTACGAGAATCATGGCCCCGCTAGATTTTCGCCGTCAAGTTGAAGCGGCGATAGAGAAAAGTGGCCCGCGAAGTGATGGATAAATTATGGCAAGCCTGAAGGACCTACGAAATCGCATCGCCTCGGTGAAGGCAACGCGAAAAATCACCAAGGCCATGCAGATGGTTGCGGCAGCAAAATTGCGCCGGGCGCAGGACGCGGCGCAAGCGGCGCGGCCCTATG
>JAJRRE010000325.1 GCA_024279745.1 Alphaproteobacteria bacterium | reverse complement strand
TCTTGTCCAAAGACTTTGGATGCAGCGGCTTTGTGGACGCGGTTCATGCGCTCACCAGCCGCCTCGATACGCTCAACGATATTCTCGTCGCTCTGACTTAAAGTGTTCATATCTTGGATCATAGGCCCGGTTATTGTTTTGACAAAGAGTGTGGCATGGAAAGTGGTTACAATGTGAAAATCTTTGTTTTCGGCAGCTTAAATCGGCGTAATGGTTGATAACGGCACAAGAGATGAAACGGGCGCAGATGAAGAAAGATAAGATCACGGACAAAACCGCCGATACTGAAGTAACGCGGCAATTGACCAGCCAGCCGCGGATTGCGGGCTTGGAAGCGTTGATTAAAGCCCGCTCAGACAAGGGATTTGCGCCAGTAGATCAATGGGATCCGCCCTTTTGCGGCGAGATTGGCATGGAAATCAAAGCCGATGGAACGTGGTTTTATCAAGGCAGCCCAATCGGCCGCGCGGCGCTGGTCAAGCTGTTTGCCTCGGTGTTGCGCCGCGACGAAGATAATCGTCACTATCTTGTGACCCCGGTAGAGAAAATCGCCATAGAGGTGGCCGATGCGCCCTTTTTGGCAGTGGAAATGCAAGTTGAAGGCTCAGGAGACGCGCAACAGCTCACATTTCGCACCAATGTTGACGATATCGTGAGCTGCGGGCGCGGTCATCCGCTGCGTTTTGCAGTTGATGCACCAACTCAAGGGTTAAAGCCTTATTTGCTGGTGCGCGGGCGTTTGGAAGCTTTGGTCAGCCGCGCGTTATATTATGATTTGGTGGACCTGGCGGTGGTTCGGGCAGACAAGCAAAAGGGGCGCGGTAAGCTTGGGCTGTGGAGCGATGGTGTGTTTTATGTCATGTCAGACGCCGATGGGCTGGGTGTTTGAGCCGGCATAAGCTGGCATCAGCCGGTCACATTGAGCCGACATGAGCAAGGCAACAAAATTGGAGCAAGGCAGATAAGATGAATTCGGTTGAACCTCGCGCGGATGCAATGATGGACGGTGCTACTTTTGCAGCGCGGGCGCGGGCTGTGCTGGGGCCGGTGAAAGACGCATTGCAGGACGGCCCCCGCGCGTTAACCATCGCTACCGCAGCAACCGCCATACCCGCGCGCGGCGACCAGGATCTGAACCCGGGACTTCGCGCCGAGTTTGCTGCGCACAAATCCCGGCGCGCCGCAGCTGTTCTTGTGCCGGTCATTATGCGCGCCGATGGCTTGCAAATATTATTAACGCAGCGGCCGGACCATATGAAATCCCATGCTGGTCAAATCTCATTTCCCGGCGGCAAAGTCGAGCGACATGATCAAAATATTATCGATACGGCCTTGCGCGAGACGGAAGAAGAAGTTGGTATAGCGCGACACTTTATTGAACCGATTGGCGTGTTGGAGCGCTATTGCACTGGCACAGGCTTTGATATCACGCCCATTGTGGCACTGGTTCAACCAGACTTTGTCCTAAAGATTGACCCCAATGAAGTGGCTGAGGCGTTTGAAGTACCGTTGCGGTTTCTCATGGATGACAATGGATATGAAACCCATAATTGGGATTGGAAGGGAAAAACTTACTATTTCCATGCCATAAGCTATGGCGAATACTATATATGGGGCGCAACCGCCGGCATATTGAGAAACCTGTCTGAAAGGCTGAGATCTATATGATCCGCATTGTTCTTGAAAATATTGTGCTGTTTCTGCTGCCGTCCGTGGCCTATTTCGCCTATGTCTATCTGATGCGCTCGGATAAGGTTTTGAAACCGGGTGAGCATAGCCAAATCTGGGACGACGCGCCGATTATCTGGCTGATGCTGGCGGGCGCGGTGATGATGCTGGCGGTCACCTTGACCTTCGCAACCTTTGAAGGCGGTACGCCGGACCAAAAATATATACCGCCCTATGTCGAAAACGGCAAACTGGTTCCCGGTCATTTCGAATAGCCCCCTTAGGGGGCTTGAGGGGTGCTGTTAGCGAATGGCGAGCGCAGCTGACAGGCCGGAGATGGCGCAGATACCTGGGCGCTAAGCGTCTGGACGCTAAGCGTGTGGTCGCTAGGCGTCTTGGCGCTAAGCGTTTGAATACTGCGGGATAGAGGGACAGCTTATGACGCCGCCGGCTGCGGATCATACAAATTTCAAGGCTGGGACAAGGGACGCTCTGGCGCGGCTACGCGGCGCGCCGTGGCTGCGTGCTCCAGCAACACAGGCGGTGTTTGCAGCACTTGCGACCAGCGGACATGAGGCGCGCGCAGTCGGCGGCGCGGTGCGCAATACGTTGATGGGGTACGAGGTCGCCGACATTGATATCGCCACAACAGCGTTGCCCGAGGTGACCATGGCAGCGGCGCAACGTGCAGGTTTGAAAGTGTTCACAACCGGCTTGCAGCACGGCACCGTGACGGTGATGTCAAACCATGTACCGCACGAAGTCACAACCTTGCGCCAGGACGTGGAAACCGATGGCCGCCATGCGCGCGTCGCCTTCACCGATGATTGGGCTGTTGATGCCGCGCGGCGCGATTTCACGATGAACGCACTTTATTGCGATGCGGCTGGCGCGCTGTTCGATCCGCTCAGTGGAATGAGTGATCTGATGGCGCGGCGGGTGCGCTTTATCAATGATCCACACGCGCGCATCGAAGAAGATTATTTGCGGATACTGCGTTTCTTTCGCTTTAACGCGCAATATGGCTCGGGTGATGGTGGAGATGGTAGTTCGAGCGAGGCAGCAAACGCCTGGGCTGCGCTCGATCAGCCGGGCCTGAGCGCCTGTATTGCCGCGCGTGCGGGACTATCGCAACTTTCTGCCGAGCGCATTCATGTTGAGATATTGAAGCTGCTTGCCGCGCCGGGCGCCTTGGCCATGATGCGCGTGATGAGTGCGGCGGGCCTGCTGGTGCAGATCCTGGGCGCGGCGCCGCGGCTTGCCAACCTGCGACGGCTGGTGTTGCTGCAAGAACAATTGGCTTTGCCCGCCGATCCGGTTTTGCGGCTGGCGGTGAGCGCCATTGCGGTGCGCGATGACGTCGCCAGAATTACCCGCCGCCTGCGCCTGTCACGGGACGAGAAAAAAGTCTTGGCCTATGCCGGTGGTCTGGATGCGCCAGCTGCGATCATTGCGCTGCGGCCAGAACTGACGGGCCACGATTATAAGGGTGCCAAACGTCTGTTATACCGATGGGGGCGCGATAGCTATCAAACCCGTGTTCTGTTGCATTGGGCCAATCGCGGTGCGCTTGATCGCGCGCATGAAGGCTATGCAAAGTGGCGCGCGCTATATGATCTGCCGAAGCGCTGGGACGCCCCGCAACTGCCGGTAAGTGGCGGTGATCTTGTGGCGATGGGACTGCCCGCCGGACCAAAGGTTGGTGTTTGTTTGAACGCCTTTGAAGCTTGGTGGATTGACGCTGGTTTTCCAACTGCGCCGGCGGATTTTGAGCTGCAACTGGCACAGCTGGTGGCAGAATATCGCGATGCACAATAAGCGGGCGGGTAAATTTTCCTATCGAAAATTTTGAAAGTTTCTCCAATTTATGTTATAACTGATTTGTGAGTGGGCACCCGTTCAATGAGTTTAGTGAACTTATCAAAACAGGAGATGCGCATGGCTAAAAAGAAATCCGTTGATGCAGATTTTGCGCTGCAGCTGAAGGGCTTTTCCCTGACTACGGCACAGATATTATATCGTCTGCCCGATCACCCCTCATTGTTGCAAAGCTATGTCTGGCAAGACTATGACCAGCATCCACGTTTTCCCAAGCTGAAAGAGTTTTTGGATTTCTGGAGCGATAATCTCGATGGCGCTTTGTATAAAGTGATGGTGGCGCATAAGGCGTTGATCTCGCCGCGCGAGCTACGCATTGCCACAGCGGAGTTTAAGTTGAACTAACGTCTGTTAGTTGAATTAATGGCAAGGCCATCTTTGTCAGGCCATCTTTGTCAGAATTGTCTTGATCATGAGAGTACTTGTCTTGAAAAAGCAGCAATTCTTGTGGCGTTTGCATTAGACGTGGCGTAGCGTTCTTCCCAAAAAGGGATTAATTTTGGGAGCAGAAGCCAAGTGCCATATTCTGACTATCGCCGCGAGCTGATGGGGCACGCGGTGCTTGAACCGACGGGCCGTTTTGAAGCGGGCTCCTGGCAAAGTTTTAAGCTTGTTTATACTGCCGGCCGCTTTGGTATCGACGACACCGGTTCGCTCAAGATCGGCTTTCGGTTTGCTACCGACTTCGGGCCCGTGCAGCTCGATGATCCGGCGGCGCCAGGCTATACCAGCGTTGAGGCCTCAAACGGTGCGCGGCTTGAGTGTCGCTGGGAGTTCAAGCGCAATATCCGGCCCTGGAGCCGCTCGCTGTATATCGGCGTGAACAAGCATTTCCTTAAACCCGGCGATACCATCACCATTCGCTTTGGTGATCAGCGGCACGGCTCGCCCGGCATTCGGATGCAGACCTATTGCGAGCGCGACTTTGAATTTCGCGTGCTTGCCGATGTCATCGCGACCTATGATTATGTACCGATCGAGCGCAGCCCGACAATTCAGATTGTGCCGGGGCCGGGCGTTGATTGGGTTGGCGTCTTGCCGACAATGGTGCGCGCCGGCGAGCCGTTTAAACTCAGCCTCAAGGCCAATGACAAATGGGGCAATCCGTCGGACCAAATGGATCAAATCATCCATTTGCGGCCCTCCCATGAAATCAACGGACTGCCCAAATTAACACGAATGCAACAAGGAGCTTTCGCAACGGTGCTGGCAGGGCTTCATATTGATGAGCCACTGGATGAGGCGCTGAGTGAGGGCGTGACCATCGGCATCTATAATGACGCAGGCGAGGAGCTGACCCGCACCAATCCGCTGCTTGTTGTGCCTGTTGACGCGGCCAATGTGCATTATTGGGGCGACACTCATGGCCAGTCGAATGAAACGCTCGGCACCAATAGCGCGCGCGATTATTTTGCCTTCGGCCGTGACAGGGCCTTTCTCGATGTGATGGGCCATCAGGGTAATGATTTCCAGATCACCGGCGCGTTCTGGCGCCAGCTGAATGAGCTCACGGCACAGTTTGATGAGCCTGGCAGGTTCGTCTGTATTCCCGGCTATGAATGGTCGGCCAACACGGCTGTTGGCGGCGACCGCAATGTGCATTTCCGGCATGAGGGAGAGACCATTCATCGCTCTTCCCACGCGCAGATTGCCGATCCTGCAGACATGGCAGACGAGGAAACAGATGCCCATACGGCGGGCGAGCTGTTTGAGAAACTGGCGGGCAAGGACTGTGTGGTGATGGCCCATGTTGGCGGGCGCTATGCGGATATTACTTTTGCCCATGACGGCGCGCTGGAAACGGCGGTGGAAGTGCATTCCGCCTGGGGCACGTTCGAGTGGATCTTGTGGGATGCGTTCGACAAAGGCTACCGGGTCGGCGTTGTTGCCAATTCAGACGGTCATAAAGGGCGCCCGGGTGCCGACTATCCCGGTGCCAGTTTTTTTGGCGCGCGCGGCGGGCTGACTTGCCATCTGGCGCCGCGGCTTGACCGCGATGCGATTTTTGAATGTATGCGAAGGCGCCATCATTATGGCACTACGGGTAATCGCATGGCGCTTAACGTGAGCGTGACAACGAAAAGCGACGCGCAACTGTTTGAGCGCGATCCGGCAATTGATCCTGGTGCCAGCTCAACAGTGACGCGCCAGCTGATCATGGGTGATATCGCCAGGGTCGCAGCGAGTGATGACGAAGTTGAGCTGAACGTCGAGCTGACCGGGTCAGCCCCGATTGAGCGGCTTGATGTTTTCGTCGGGCGTGAGTTGATTGAGACCGTGCGCCCTTTTGATGTGGCGGATCTGGGCGCGCGGGTGCGGCTGGTTTATGAGGGCGCGCAAGTTCGCGGCCGGGCGCGCACCTGTGTGTGGGATGGCGCGCTGGAGGTAAGCGGCAATGAGATTGCGCGGGCGCAGATGGTCAATAACTGGAATTTGGATCGCGGCATTCAAAGCCAGGACACGCAATCAGTGAGCTGGAAAGCCGTCACCACCGGGAATTTTGGCGCAGCTGATGTATGGCTGGCAGATCGGGCTAGTGGAGAGCTGAATATTTCCACGGCCCATGTGTCTGCGCGTGTTGCCACCCAAGACATTGGCCTTGAGGATCTGGTATTTGATGCTGGCGGGCTGGAACGGCGGCTGCGGCTTATGCGTTTGCCGGACCGGCTCAGCCAGACCCACATGGCGCACAAGATGCGGATCAAACTTAAGCCGCAGGGCGACACGCCGCTGTTTGTGCGCGTAACGCAAGAAGACGGCCACCGCGCCTGGTCCAGCCCGATTTATTTGTTCAAGACCGATTGAGCTTGATAGTCATTGCTCTTTGTATCGGTCGGTTGAAGGGCGTGCGTGAGATCAGCCGTCGCTTAGTGACCGCGAGTTTAAAGTATTGTGAGAATTCCGCCCTTTTTCAACGGCGCGCCTGGGCTAGGGTGCTGCCAATGCCGTGAGGGCAACAGGTACACCTAATAGGAGAAATGGCAATGAGTACTCGATTATTTTCGGCGGCGGCGTTAAGCGCGGCCTTGCTTGTAATGCCCGCAATGATTGGCGCGCATAGTGGAACAGCTGCAGCTGAAACACTCAAGAGCGGCTCATTTCGCGGCGTGTCGGGTCATCGCGTTTCGGGTAGCATGAAAATTGTACGCGATGGCGGCAAGCTTAAAATTGTCATTTCGAAAAACTTCCGCCTACGCGATGCGCCCGATGCCACCTTGTCCTGGGGCCGCAACGGCTTCAAGCGCGGCACATTTTTTGGCAAATTGCGCAAGTTGCGCGGTGGCCAAACCTACACCATTCCCGCCGGCACCAAATTGAGCAAATATAATCAGTTCTGGCTGTGGTGCGAAAAATATAATGTCGGCCTCGCCGTCGCGCGCTTGAAGTAAACTCAAGCCGAGCGTTGGTGTGAGGATTGAAGGTTTCGCGCCACCCCAACTATTACAATGCTGTGCCGCGCCAGCTGTCTCATTTATCCGATTTGGCGCGGCGCAGTGCCGGGTGGATGGTCTTGCCCAGAATGTGGTCGGAGCGGCCAATGACATGTTCGGTGCTGCCGACGATCAGCGGGTCGGGGCCGCGCACGACTTTTGGGTTCTTGTCCGGATAGGGCAAGGACGACAAGAAGTGTTGCATGCAGTTCAATCGCGCGCGTTTCTTGTCGTTTGATTTGACAATTGTCCAGGGCGCATCGGCAGTGTCCGTGTAAAAGAACATGGCCTCTTTGGCTTCGGTGTAGTCGTCCCATTTACCCAGTGACGCGCGGTCGATCGGCGACAGCTTCCAATGTTTCAGCGGGTCGGTCTCGCGGGACTTGAAGCGCCGTACCTGCTCCTCGCGGGTGACGGAAAACCAGTATTTGTACAATCTTATGCCGCTGCGCACCAGCATCCGTTCAAAGTCCGGGCATTGGCGCATAAATTCCAGATAATCATTGGGCGGGCAGAACCCCATGACGCGCTCAACACCGGCGCGGTTATACCAGGAGCGGTCAAAAAAGACGATTTCGCCGGCGGCGGGCAGATGCTGAATATAGCGCTGGAAATACCATTGGCTCTGCTCGCGCTCCGAGGGTTTGGCCAGCGCCACGATGCGCGCCGCGCGCGGGTTGAGATGCTCCATGAAGCGCTTAATGGTTCCGCCCTTGCCGGCGGCATCGCGACCTTCAAACAATACAACGATTTTCTGGCCGGTTTCTTCCGCCCATTGTTGCACCCTGAGCAGCTCTGCCTGCAACTCGGCCTTGTGGCGCTCATAAGGTTCGCGTTTGAGCTTTTGTTTGTAAGGATAATCCCCGCTCTCAAAAGCCTGCTTGATGGCTTCAGGGTCGTGGCGCAGCTGCGACAAGGCCTGCAATGTGGTGCCGGAGTTTGAACCACTGCTTTGCGGCATCTGTTTGGAGTGTGAGTTACCTTTATGCGCCATGAGAATTATCCATCAGTCAAAGGGGGCCCGATTGGTCGCGTCGCAGACTACAGCAAAGCCGATTGTGTTTTAAAAAAAACCAAAATTTACTAAACACTAAGGCGCGTTTGATCGCTTGATCTGGATCAAGATAAGGGGCCGATTTCGGCTGACGTGGTTAATCAAGATAAATATGCTGGCCAGAAGCCCTACCATGATGGGCACCGCCACAGCTCAGCTAGCTCCTGCTTACGGCCATTTCACCACGGGCGGCATGGACGACAGGATCGAGGCGACATTGCCGCCGGTCTTCAGCCCGAAGATCGTGCCGCGATCATGGAGCAGGTTGAACTCCACATAGCGACCGCGGCGAATGAGCTGCTCTTCGCGGTTCGCCTCATTCCACGGCGTGGTGTAATTGCGCCGCACCAGCTGCGGATAAATATCGCGGAAGGCGCGTCCGACATCTTGCGTGAAGGCGAACGCCGCGTCCCAGCCGCCCTCATCGTCGTTTGGCGTTAAATGATCGTAAAAGATCCCGCCGGTGCCGCGCGGTTCATCCCGATGCGGCAGGTAGAAATACTCGTCGCACCACGCTTTGAAGCGCTCAGCGTCAGCCACATCGTGCGCGTCGCACGGCACTTTCATGGCGGCGTGAAAGTCGATGGTGTCCTGGTCGTCCTGGCTGCGGCGCTTGTCGAGCACCGGGGTGAGGTCGCCGCCGCCGCCAAACCACCATTTGGACGTTACCACCATGCGCGTATTCATATGCACCGCTGGCACATTGGGGTTTTGCGGATGGGCAATCAGCGAAATACCCGACGCCCAGAAGTTCGGGTTCTCTTCTGCGCCGGGGATCTGCCCCCGAAACTCCGGCGAGAATTCACCATGCACCGTTGAGCAATGCACGCCGACCTTTTCAAACACGCGGCCATGCATCAGGCTCATGACACCGCCGCCGCCTTTGCCGCCTGTATGGTCCGTGCGCTGCCAGGGCGTGCGTTGAAAAGTACCGGCATCAGGTGCGCCGTCTGCCATTTGCGCATTGGTCGGCAGGTCCTGCTCGACTTGTTCAAAGGCGGCGCAAATCTCATCGCGCAAACTTTGAAACCAGGTCTCGGCTTTGGTCTTAGACGCGGCCAGATCTTCTGGCGTTGTTGCACAGGATTTGTCTTGGTTGGCGCCAGATTTGCTAATTTGGCCGGTATTTTTTGTCATGTCTCAGTGCTCATTTTGTTGCAGATCGGTCAACGTTGTTTAAAGCGCGGCGGTTATCGCCAATTTGCCAGGACCTTTTGCCAGCTTAAGTGGCCCCCGCCTTGATAAAACGCAAGTGCCTGATCGATCCATGGCCGCCATAGTCGATCATCAGGCGAAAATACTTATATACATCTCATTAGCTGTGATCTATGGTTCTCGCCTGCCAGATGCGGCTCAAGGCCCTCCAGCAGACATCGGCAACAGGCTCGGAATTTTGTCATGGCTTTCCTGACAGACCAGTTTATCGGACACGGGCTTACTGCTTGGCTTAAGTCCCCGCTGACCGCCTGGTTCACGTTAATGGGCCGCTTGGGCGAATCTGTGCGGAAACTTTGCCTCTCAGCGCTGTAAATTGGCCCGATAAACTCCGCCGACCGGTCGATTTGCCAACTGCCAAACTCTTAAAAATTTAAGTTACCAAAACACCATTACCGGATTCTGTGCGAGCGGAACTGCGGTTAACCGGAGCATTTCATCATGTTTCACTGGTTTGAACATATCATCGACCCCTTTGCCAAATCCGGCGACGTCGTTCGTCCGCCGTCGCGTCTTACCGCCTTTTATTGGTATTTTGTGCGCCAAGTTTGGCCGGCTTTTGCCGGGCTGCTGGCCATTGGTTTTATCGGCGCGCTGATCGAGGTGTCGCTGTTTGCGTTCATGGCGCAGCTCGTTGATCTGGTCAAAGACGCTAAGAATCCGGAGAATTTCTTTGCGCAACACTCGAATGTTCTGATGTGGATGGCCTTTATTGCATTGATCGCGCGCCCGCTCGTCTATGCCATTCATTCCATGTTGATGCATCAGACCATTATGCCGACGTTCATGAACCTGATCCGCTGGCAGAGCCATCGCTATGTGCTGCGGCAAAGTCTGAACTTCTTTCAAAACGATTTCGCCGGGCGTATTGCCACCAAGGTGATGCAGACCGGGCGGTCGTTGCGCGAATCGGTTTTGCAGGCGGTCGAAGCGTTGTGGTTTGTGCTGGTCTATGCGGTCAGCGCGCTGGTGCTGTTTTTCCAGAACGATCCGCTGCTGACCATACCGCTGCTGATCTGGATGGTAACATTCATTGCGATTTTGGCCTATTTTGTGCCGCGCATTAAGAACCGCTCGCGCATTAACTCCGAAGTCATGTCTTCGGTCACCGGCCAGGTGGTCGATAGCTACACCAATGTGCAAACGGTGAAACTGTTCGCGCGGGTCGACGCAGAAGACCAACAGGTGCGCGGCGCGTTGCAGGAACTGGTCGTAGCGGTGCGCATTCAGATGCGCCAGATCACAGCCTTTGAGATTAGCGTGATTGTCATTAACGGCGCCATGATTGTCGGCACAAGCGGCCTGGCGATCTGGCTGTGGAGCCTGGGTAATATTAGCCTGGGCGCGATTACGCTGGCGATTGGGCTGGTCATTCGCATCAACAATATGGCGCAATGGGTGATGTGGGTTGTCACCAATATTTTTGAGAATATTGGTATTGTGCAAAACGGTATGGATCTGATTTCCACGGCCACTGATCTGGTCGACAAACCGCGCGCGAAAACTTTGGCCGTGAGCCGCGCGCAAATCAGCTATGACAATATCCGGTTTCATTATGGCAAAGAGGTTGAGACCGGCGCCAAGAGCGTGGTTGAAAATCTGTCGCTGACCATTAAGCCGGGCGAAAAGGTCGGGCTGGTTGGCCGCTCTGGTGCGGGCAAGTCGACGCTGGTTAATCTGCTGCTGCGCTTTTATGATCTGGAGAGCGGCGCAATTTTAATTGACGGGCAGAATATTGCGAGCGTGACGCAGGATAGTTTGCGCTCCAATATCGGCATGGTCAGTCAGGACACGTCTTTGCTGCATCGCTCGGTCGCCGACAATATCTGCTATGGCAATGCCGGCGCGTCCCCTGAGGATATGATCGGCGCGGCGAAACTGGCGCAGGCGCATGAGTTTATTCTTGGGCTCGAAGACGCCAAAGGCCGCAAGGGTTATGAGGCGCATGTCGGCGAGCGCGGCGTGAAACTGTCGGGCGGACAACGCCAGCGTATAGCTATTGCGCGGGTGCTTTTGAAAAATGCGCCGATCTTGATTCTGGATGAAGCAACCAGCGCGCTTGATTCAGAAGTCGAAGCAGCTGTGCAGGAGCAGTTCGACAATCTCATGCGCGGCAAAAGCGTGATTGCAATTGCGCATCGGCTGTCAACCATCGCAGCGATGGACCGGCTGATTGTGATGGATGAGGGGGCTATTGTCGAAGACGGCAGCCATGAGGAACTGGTCGCCAAAGGTGGGATCTATGCCGCATTGTGGAAGCGCCAGTCGGGTGGTTTCCTGAATATGGATGAGATTGATGTGACCACTGATCTGCCTGCGGGCGCAGACGCCGCGCGCATTGTGACGGATGAAGCCGTTAGCGATGCGAAAGAATTTAAAGTCGATAAGGGCGGCAAAGGTGTTAGGGGTGATAAAGTCGGCTCCAACGCTTAGCCTGTGATCGGGGCGCTGTTGCTCGTTTTGTGTATGATCAAGACCAGGCTTTGGGTTTGGCAGCACAAAGGCAGATAATAATGCGATTAGCCGCGTCCAGACAGTGCTGCGATCCAACTGGCGGCGCGGGTTTGCAAACGGTGTGGTTTATGGTGAGGCAAAATGTGAAACTGTCCCGGCGTGGTTTTCTGTCGGCTCTTGGCGTTTATGGCGGCGCATTGGCATTGCACAGCCCGCGCCCCGCCTTTGCCGCCGGCACTGCCCCGGTGATTGCCATGGCGTCATCCTTGCGGTTTTGCGCCGATGAACTGGTTGCAGCTTTTGTCGGGGCGGGCGGGGCGCCCCTGCGGCTGGTGTTCGGCTCGTCGGGGACGCTGGTGCGGCAGATCGAGAACGGCGCGCCATTTGCAATGTTTTTATCAGCTGACGAAGGTTTTGCTCTGCGCCTGGTGAATGCCGGGCTGACTATTGATCGCGGCGCGGTTTACGGCATTGGCCGCCTTGCACTTGTCGCCCACAACGGGCTGGCCGGCGCTAAAGAGCCGCACATAAAGATTGATCGCGAAATGAAAGGGCTGGCCGCCGCGCTTAGCCTTGGCCGTGTGACCCGGTTTGCCATCGCCAATCCCAATCATGCGCCTTATGGTGTGCGGGCACGGCAAGCCTTGCAACATGCGCGGCTGTGGCAGGCGCTGCAAGGAAAATTGGCGCTGGGTGAGAATGTAGCGCAGGCGGCGCAGTTCGCCGGATCGGGTGCGGCGGACGCCGGGTTGATCGCCAATTCTCTGGCCCGCACGCCGCGTTTTGCCCGCCGTGTAACCCAGGCGCTCATTCCTGCCTCTTGGCACGCCCCCCTGCCGCAGCGTATGGTGATGCTGGCAGCGGCGGTTGGCCCGCAGCGAGCGCGCGCGCGAAAGTTTTATTCGTTCATGGGCTCAAACCGGGCGCGCAAAATCCTGCAGCGCAACGGCTTTGACTTGCCTGAACTTCACTAGCTTAGCGCGGCATGCCCGATCATGCGGTTTGGCTTTGCGCCCAACACCGCTCAATGTTTGAGCCGACAATAAAACTATAAAAGGCACGCCCCATTGGACTGGACAGCATTTGGCCTATCATTAAAGCTGGCGGCCTGGAGCTGTGTCATACTGCTGCCGTTGGCGCTGCTATTGGCGCGGGCGCTGGCCTGGGCGCAGTTTAGGGCCAAGCCGCTGATTGAGGCGCTGATCATGCTGCCGCTGGTTTTGCCGCCGACCGTGCTGGGCTATTACCTGCTGGTTGGTCTGGCGCCGAGCTCGACCCTGGGTGCTGGGTTGGCGAAGCTGACCGGCGGGCCGCTGGTGTTTACCTTCAGCGGCATTTTACTGGCCTCATTGATTGTCAATCTGCCCTTCGCCGTGCAGCCCATGCAGCGCGCCTTTGAGGCGATCCCGGTCAATGTTCGCGAAGCGGCATGGGTCAGTGGGCTATCTTATTGGCGCACCTTCACGCGCGTGGAATTGCCTTTGGCCTGGCCGGGGATCGTTTCGGCAATCGCGCTTGTGTTTGCGCATACGCTGGGTGAGTTCGGCGTGATCTTGATGGTCGGCGGCTCGATCCCCGGCGAAACGCGCACAGCGGCCATTGCGATTTATGACAATATGCAGGCCTTTCGCGGTGATGCGGCAGCGGCGATGGCGGCGGCCCTGCTGGCGTTTTCCTTTGTGACATTGGCGGTCGTGTATTTGGCGGGCGCGCGCCAGGGTAACCGGACAAGAGCGGGGCAAGGGACAAGAGCGGGGCAGGGGGCAGCGTCAGATGGAACGCCGTCAAGGGGGCGGATATCAAAAGGAGCGCGGCCAAATGGATGAAGACAATGGCGCGCCTGTGGTTGCAACCGAACATTCCAAAGCCAAACCAGTACGGCAGGAGCGGGCGCGAAAACAAACATCGCTGCAACTCGAACTGCTGCAAACCGCGCCGATCCCGCTGCGCGTAAAACTATCATGCGGCGCCGGTGATTTGCTGGTTTTGGTTGGGCCGTCGGGCAGCGGCAAGACCTCGATCCTGCGCGCCATAGCCGGCCTGTTGCAACCGGCCAATGGCACAATCGAATGCGGCGGCACAGTGCTACTGGACACAGGGCGCGGGATTTCAATGACGCCGCAGGACCGGGCCGTTGGCTTCGTGTTTCAAGACTATGCGCTGTTTCCCCATATGAGTGCGTTGCAAAATGTAGCGATGGCTCTTGGCAATGGCTGCCATGACGAAATTGCAACCAATGGCACTGTCGATGAACGCGAAGAACTTGCGCGCGAGCTGCTGGCCAAGGTCAATCTGACCGGACTGGAACAGCGGCTGCCCGATGCCCTGTCGGGCGGACAAAAACAGCGCGTTGCGCTGGCCCGGGCTTTGGCGCGCAATCCTCGTGTGCTGCTGCTTGACGAGCCGTTCTCCGCCGTTGATCAGATGACGCGCGAGCGCTTGAAGCGCGAGTTATCGGCATTGCGGGCTGAGCTGAATATCCCCATCATCATGGTCACCCACGATCTTGACGAAGCATTGGCGCTGGCCGATCAGATCTGTGTTATCTCGCGCGGGCGCACGTTGCAGCAGGGCACGCCCGATGAGGTACGCCTGACGCCGCAGCGCCCACTGGTGGCGCGGTTGATGGGGCAGACCAATATATTTCCCGGCGTTGTCGAGCAGCCATCGGACGGTGTTATGCCGGGGATCTTGCGTTGCGGCGACCAGCGGCTGGAAGTGCGCGATACGGGATCTTTTTCCCAGGGCAGCACGGTGTCCTGGCTGGCGCCGTCCGATCATATTGTGCTGCACAGGCGCGGGCGGCCGTCGCGCGGCGAGCGCGAAAATCCGCTGGGTGGTCAGATCACGGCGTTGGCGCAATTAGGGGAACATACGGCGGTCACTGTAAAGCTTTCCAGCTTGCAAGACGCGCATGTGAATTTTAAGGTGACGAGCCACGCGGCACGGCGCAATGAGCTTTGTGTGGGCGTGCAGGTAACGTTATCGATTTTGGCTGAGGGCATTCATCTTATGCCGCCACCAAAACGAGCGCGCGAATGAGAGCCGGCGCCGTAACCGGTCTTTCAAGGGAAACATTTGTTGTTCGGCATTCGCGCGCCAGATCAACCAGGCGATACGTCACCATTACGTAAAACAATCGAATTCATATAAATCAAACGGAACTCAGGCCATGACAAACGAATTAAGCGCGCAGGCATCATTGGACGCCCAGCGGGAAAAAGCGGCGCGGTTTCGGGCGCTGCATGAGGCGCCGGGCGGTTTGATCATCCCCAATCCGTGGGATATCGGATCGGCAAAACTACTAACCACCATGGGCTATCAGGCTCTGGCGACCACCAGCGCCGGGTTGGCTTATTCGATTGGGCGTGCCGACGGGCAGGTTACACTGGTGCAGAAGATTGCTCATTGCCGCACATTGGTTGCCGCGACAGATTTGCCGATTAGCGCCGATCTGGAAAAATGCTTCGATGACGATCCTGAAATTGCCGCGCGCACGATCTCGCTGATCGCCAAGGCGGGCGCGGTCGGCGGCTCCATTGAAGACTGGAGCGACGCGCCGGACCATCGCATTTATGAGTTTGATCACGCGGTGGAACGAGTGGCGGCGGCGGTGGCAGCGGCGCGCGATCTGCCGGTGGATTTCATACTGACGGCGCGGGCGGAAAATTTCCTGCGCGGGCGCCCTGACCTTGACGATACAATCCGCCGCTTGCAGGCCTTTGCCGAAGTGGGTGCCGATGTGCTTTATGCGCCGGGCCTGACCACGCTTGAGCAGGTCAAAGAGCTGACAGCGGCGCTCGATAAGCCGGTCAATGTTCTGGGCATAATGATTGCGGGCGCGACAGTCGAAGAATTGATCGATGCGGGCGCCAAACGGATCAGCGTCGGCTCGGCGATGTCCAATGCGGCGCTGGTCACATTAATGAACGCGGCGCGCGAGCTGAAAGACCACGGCACATTTGGCTGGATCAGCGACGGCGCCGCGAATGTTGATGCACAAAAACTGATTGCGGAGTAAGAAGACATGCGGCTGGCCGATGACGATGATAAAGAAGCCGTTGCGGCGTTGCAGCAGGCAGCCTATACCAAAAACCGCGAACTGCTTGGCCAGGAGCCGCTGCCGTTGCTGGCGCCAATTGATGAGATCTTTGACGAGTATGAGGTGTGGCTGCTGGAGGCCGAAGACGGGGCGCTGGTCGGCGTGTTGATCCTGGAGCCGCGCGGCGACGACATGCTGCTGTGGAGCCTGGCGGTAGAGCCTGACATGCAAGGGCGCGGGCTGGGCAAATTATTGCTACAAACGGCGGAGCTGCGCGCCGGGCAATTCGGCCACAAGATCAT
This sequence comes from Alphaproteobacteria bacterium, assembly GCA_024279745.1. GTDB lineage: Bacteria > Pseudomonadota > Alphaproteobacteria > Rhizobiales > Hyphomicrobiaceae > JAJRRE01. The sequence continues at coordinate 2,792 of JAJRRE010000325.1, read as the reverse complement.
GCGCCTTTATACGGGCGCGCCATTGCATGATCTGATCGGATGGTATGAACGGCGCGGCTTTGCGGTCGAGCGGACAGAAGAGCTGAGCGACCGGGATCTGGTGCATATGATGAAGGAGCTGAGTGCTGCGGTAGGTAATCTCAGCAAGCCCGGTAAGCCAAAGCATTAAGCGCGCGTGAGTGGGGCGCCGGGCGCCGGCCTGTCATGCGGCAGTAAGTCACCAGCCCGCAAAGGGCGTTTCCCGAACCGGCGTCAGGGGCGGCGCCCCGGCGGCGAAGGCTTTGAGATTGTCGACCACCAATTGGCCCATCAGATCGCGCGTATAATGTGAGGCCGACGCCACATGCGGCAGCAGCACCGCATTGGGCAGGGCCAGCAGTTCAGCGGGCAAATGCGGCTCATTGTCGAACACGTCAAGACCGGCGGCGTAAATGGTGCCATCGCGCAGTGCCGCAATCAGTGCGTCCTGATCGATCACCGAACCGCGCGCCACATTGATCACGATCCCGCGCGGGCCGAGCGCCTTCAGCACTTGCGCGTTTATCAGATGATGGGTCTGCGCGCCGCCCGGTGTAATCACAATCAATGTATCAACCGTTTCAGCCAGTGCTTCGACGCTTTTGTAATAGTCATAAGCGATGCCCTCTTGCCGAGTTCTGCCGCAATAGGCTATTGGGCGGCCAAATCCTTCAAGGCGTGTGCCGATGGCCTTGCCGATGCGGCCCAGTCCTAAAATGCCGATTGAACGGTCCTGCAATGACGCCGCGCTGAGGGGGTAGGGACCCGATGCCTCCCATTCACCAGCGCGTAGATAGCGCTCGGCCCGGCCCAGCTCGCGAATGGTCATCAGCAATAGCGCAATGGTGGTGTCGGCGACTTCATCGGACAACACGTCTGGTGTATTGGTCAAGATAACGCCTTTGTCGGCAAGCCAGGGGACGTCGTTATGGTCATAGCCGACGCCAAAACTGCTGACGATTTTCAGCTTGGGCAACTGGGCCATTAATTCCCTGGATGTGCGATAAGGAAACGTCGTGGCAATGGCCTCGATCTTGTCCGCCAGCGCCGCCAACTCCTGGTCGGGGTTTTGCAACTGCCATAGGCGGGTGACGGCAAACAGCTCATCAAGCTGCTGCTCGACTTTGGGCGACATGGCGATGGGCATGAGAAGATGAGGACGGGGCATGGGCGGCTCTGTTCTGGCGAAGGATTGGGACGCGAAGGATTGGAACGGCGTGCGGATCAACTGAATGGCCGGCGACCCGCTTGCGCTAAACTTGCCAGACTAACAGATGGGCCAGCCTGCGCGATAATAATAAGGTCTTATGAGTGGGATAATTTTCGTTGAGGTGATTGTCAGTGCCGGTGAAATCGGTCAATGCTGGTGGTCATGAACAAGACAGACACGAACAACAGCAGCAGCAAAGACAATGCGTGCAGGATGAAACCCGGCGCCGGCGCTAGCGCCTATGACGTCGCTATCATCGGCGGCGGTCATAATGGGCTGACCTGCGCGGCCTATCTGGCGGCGGCAGGCAAACGCGTTGTCATACTGGAAAAGAACGACGTCGTCGGCGGCGCGGCCATCAGCGAAGAATTTCATCCCGGCTTTACCAATTCGGTCGCCTCTTACACGGTGTCTTTGCTCAATCCCAAAGTGATCAAGGATCTGGATCTGGCCGCCCATGGCTTGCAAATTGTTGAGCGGCCGGTGGCAAATTTCTGGCCGGTGCGCGGCACGCGCGGCCTGCTCATGCCTTACGGCCTGAAAGCACGCCAGCAGGCCATAGGGCAATTCTCCCAGCATGACGCCGAAGCCCTGCCCGCCTATGATGCGGCGTTGGAGCGCGCCGCAAATGTATTGCGCGGGCTCGTCCTGCAAACACCGCCCAATGCGCAGCCGGGACTGAGCGGCTGGGGGCAAATGGTTAAAGCAGCGCTGACCGGACGGCAGATTATGCGCGGCTCGATCGAAGACCAGCGGGTGCTGCTTGATCTTTTCACCAAAAGCGCCGCTGATTTTCTGTGCCAGTGGTTTGAGCATGATGTGGTTCGGGGCACCTTCGCATTTGATGGCATTGTCGGCGCCTATGCCGGACCCCATACGCCCGGAACCGCTTATGTGCTGCTGCATCATTGCTTTGGCGAGGTGAACGGCAAAAGCGGTGTGTGGGGTCATGCGGTTGGCGGCATGGGCGCGATATCGCAAGCCATGGCAAAGGCGGCGGTTCGTCGAGGCGTCACGATCAGAACCGATTGCGCGGTGGCAAAAGTGCTGAGCGAGGCGGGCGCAGCAGACGCCAGAAACGATAAGGTCAGCGGTGTCGAGCTGGCGAGCGGCGAAATTATTGCGGCCAAAGTGGTGGCGGCCAATGTCGCGCCCAAGCTGTTGTTTCGCGATCTGCTCGATGAGCGGCAGATTGACCCGGCCCTGCACAAGCGGTTCTTGACCCTGAAGTCCGGCTCGGGGACGTTCCGCATGAATGTGGCGCTGAAGGAGTTGCCGGATTTTTTGTGTCGGCCCGGCACGCACAGCCAGGATCATCACGGCGCCGGGATTATCATCGGCCCGAATCTGGATTATCTGGAGCGCGCTTTTCTTGATGCGCGGCGTGAGGGATGGTCGCGCCGCCCGGTTATCGAGATGCTGATCCCCTCGACCATTGATAAAACTCTGGCGCCTGACGGCCAGCATGTGGCGTCATTATTCGTGCAGCATGTCGCGCCGCATTTGCCAGACCGGCAACAAGATGGCGATCACAGCGAACGGCGAGAGGGCGCGCCGGGCCGTG
>JAJRRE010000324.1 GCA_024279745.1 Alphaproteobacteria bacterium | reverse complement strand
TAACCTTGCAAGGAATAGATGACGCCATTCAAGAACTGATGCGTTGATATTATGTTATGGCTGATTTGCAACAGTTTCGGTGCATTCACAGTTCTATGCCCTGCTCTCGCCATAAGCAATTGTTTTTGCTGTTTGTACGGCCGTGATGAACGCTACGATAGGCTATCGCCACAATGAGTCGGGCGAGCCGGTCTATGATTGATCGCCATAACAATATGGCTGGCTTGCGCCCCACACCAGCGGCGCTGGACGATAGGGGTTCTGGTTCATCAGACCACAACTACGGCGTCGGTGCCGGTTAACTCGACAACAGACTTTGGGAATTTGGAGTCACTTTGATGAAAAGATTGATCAACGTAATTTTACTTGGTGTCTCCACCGTGGCTCTTGCATCTTGTGGCGACAGCGCCAAAAAACTTTTGGCCACCGGGTCACTATTCGGCAATGCTCCCAAACCACCTGCCGCCGCCATAGCCGCCAAGCCCGACCCTCTGGCCCGCCCTATTCAAGTGGGCTGGGTATCGGCGCGGGCAACCAAATGTGGTTTCTTCTTCAATCCGGCCAAACTCAAACAACAATATCTGGCGGCGGAGGCTGCTACCGGCCTGCCGCTCGATCAGCTTAACAAGCTTAGTTTGACCTATGAATATTCCAGAAAATCCACCGCGCTTAAAATTGCCAAAGCAGAAGGCTATTGCTCCGATGCACGCGCCAAAGCCATTCGAACAGATCTGCAGCGCCACTTAGCTGGCGATTATTCGCCAACACCCAAAGTGATCAAAGTTAAAGAACAGTCGACAAACTGGCTTAGCGACCTTGGCGATTCTGCACCTGAGAAGTTTGATGCAGGCAAAATTTTGTATCCCAACGATTAATACTGACGAAATCCTGTACGCCAATGATAACTGACGGGCAGCTGCCACTTTGCCCCAATCTCAAGTGCGGAAGCTGAACTTCTCTTGTCCCAGATCAACCAACTGCTATTTGTCGAGGCCGTATTGAAGGGCCTTGGCGGCGTGCTGTTGATCTTGGCTCCCGGACTAACGATCAAGTTTTTTGGTCTGCCAAATTCAGACGGAAATTTTTGGCCGCGACTGCTTGGTGCCGTGCTTTTCGGGCTGGCGATGGCATCCATGCTGCAAGGCACATTACGCGCTCAAGGCGGGCTTGGCTTAACCGGCAGCATCACCGTTAACCTTGTCGCCGTCGCGGTGTTGGGATCGATCCTAATCCTGGGCCCCGCCACACCGACCAAACGGGGGCGGTTCACATTGTGGTGCTTGATGATCTTATTGGCCCTACTGTCATTAGCGGAACTGGCCTTTGCGAGCTAGTCGCCTGGGGCAATTTTCAGAACGCTGTTTCTCCTTATAAAAACCGACAGCTTGGCATGGCTCTTGCTCATTTCGATGATAACAAATGATTTGCGTAATGAAACAAGAGCAATCGACCAATTATGACAAGTGCAACCAGCTTTGTGTCCCGTGACAACACAGCCCCTTCAAGTCGCGGTTCGTTCCTCTCGCCGCCGACGCCAACTATGATCGATGAGGCAACGACTTTATTCTCTCATAACGACCGCAATTTAGACAGCGGCGTGGCCATTGAGATCCACAGTACGCGCGCGGAATTCGACGCGTTGGAGGACGATTGGAACGAGTTATACGCGCGCGCCGGTAAGCGCAGCACTATCTTTCAGTCCTTTAACTGGAATTGGCATTGGTGCAATAACTATTTGCCCGCCGCCACCGCCACCGAAGCTGATGCCAAAACCAAAACCAAAGCCAAAGCGCCGGACGCCAAGACCGGACTGGCCATCGTCACGGCCCGGGTGAACGGAACCTTAACCATGCTCTGGCCATTGGCGCATGTAACAACGCTCGGTCTAAAACAGCTGATCTGGATGGGTGACCCTGTCACACAATATGGCGATGTACTGTGCGATCAATCTTGCAATGAGACCGACTTGCTGGCGGCGTGCTGGTCACATCTTCAACGGACCATCAAAGCGGACTTAATCTGCTTGCGCAAAGTTCGCCAGAACGCCGTCATAACGCCCCTACTGGAGCGCCTGCAAGCAACAGTAACCGACCGCCAGGAAGCGATCAGTCATTCGCTTTCCGGCCACACGGATTATGCCGACTACGCCAAGCGATTTAAACCTCGTGCCCTGCGCAATCGGCGGCGGCAAATGCGGCGGCTGGAGGAGCTTGGAGCTGTCACTTTCAAAGAACATAGGTGTGGGCCGGACGCCAAATCGATCACTGAACAGGCTATTGCCATGAAACGCAATTGGCTTAAGCAAAAGGGATTGGTTTCGCGCGCCTATGCCGATCAACGTTTCGACAGCTTCTTTGCCGACATTGCGCTGGGGGCCTCTCATCCATCAAATTGTGTTGTATCGGTTCTGACTTGCGGGGAGAAAATTGCCGCCGTGGAAATTGGTTTGAATGACGACAGCTGCCGGTACATGCACATTATTGTTTATAACAATGAGTTTGAAAAATACGGCGCCGGCGCCCACCACATGCAAAACTCTATTCAAGGCGCCTTTGACACCCAACTCAAAACATTCGATATGCTTGCTCCCAATACGCGTTACAAAACAGAATGGGGCGATGAAGTGATGCCGGTTTTCGATTATGCAATCGGGCTGAATTTGAAAGGGCGCGCCTATGTCCGGGGGTATCTCAACCTGATCCGGCAGAATGT